>JAQTNG010000110.1 GCA_028714015.1 Elusimicrobiota bacterium
ATTTCTCGTCATAAAGAATTCAACGAACTGTTAGGCCGCGGCTTGCCGACACCTCTTGACGGGCGGAACGACCCGATGTATACTCGGCGAACCGACGGGATCGTCGGTTCGCTGAGACTCAACTTTGAGAGGGAACGACATCATGGCTAGAGATAACGAAGGATTTGGCGGAGCGTTGCTGTTCGTGACGGGCGCCGCGATCGGAGCGGCTCTCGGAGTCCTGTTCGCGCCCCGCTCGGGCGAAGAGACCCGTGAGCAGCTCGGAGACTGGCTCAAGGAGCGCCGCGAGAAGGGAGCCGACCTCCTGAACACGGTCAAGGACGAGTCGCTCGCGAAGAAGGAAGCCATCGTCGCCGCCGCTAAGGCCGCGAAGCAGGCCTACGTCGAGACCAACTCCAAGCACCACGAGCACGCCTAGGACCGGCGCGCTCCGTAAAAGCCGAGGGGCTCCCCGAAAGGGGAGCCCCTCACTTTTTTGAGTCTTCGCTAAAACGCGCGAGGCCGCGCCCGAAGGACTAGGCCGCGCCTGCCGGCGGGAAGTGATATCCCTCGCATTCGGGACACATTCCATGGCTGAAGCGCATGTCGAACCGGCGCAGGACGAAGGTCTCGATGCTCTGCCAGGAGGCAATGCGCTCGCTTGGCGCGTTAGGCGGCCGGACCTTCTTGCAGTACATGCAGATCGCCGTCAGGGACTCCAATCGTTTGATCCGCTCCTCGGCCAAGGCGAGAGTTCGCAGGTAGAACGCGAGACCCGCGAGCAGGACCGCGCTGACGAAAGCCGTGATGCCGCCGACGATGAGATGTTCCTGATCGAAGTAGGGGATCTCGGGATGATGGAAAGAGTCGACGAGGGCGCTGATGTTGGCCATCATGAGGACGCCGACGGCGCTTAATAGCACGGGAATCCGCCCTATCCGACGCGGAGCGGGGTCCGCGCGACGCTGCGACTTTTTTCCGGCCGACTGCTGATGGTCACCCATGCTCGCCTCTGCTCTCGGCATTATACACCGAAGCCCCCGGCAGCGAGTGGTTATTTCGTCCGGGCCTTGCGCACGACGCCGGCCTTCTCGACGAAGCGCAGGTAGGGCGTGCCGCCGAGCGAGGCGCCCGCGTCCACGACGAGGGTCTCGCCGGCCACGTAGCGCGTGTCGGGCGCGCAGAGGAACAGGACCGCGTTCGCCACGTCCTCCTCGGTCCCGAACTTCCGGCCCGGGACGCTGTCGAGCAGGAGCTCGCGCATCCACGGCTCCGGCCACAAACGTTCTCGAGACTGGGGCGTGTCGATGAGCCCGGGGCAGACCGCGTTGACGCGCACCCCGCGCCCGATCCACTCGACGCCCAGCGTCTTCGTCATCGCCTGCACTCCGGACTTGGCCGCCGCGGAGGGGAGAAAGCCCGGCGCGCCCGTCCAGGCGTAGGACGCGAGCAGGCTCACGATCGCGCCTTCGCCTCGCGGCAGCATGCGCCGCCCGGCCTCGATCGCGCAGTTGAAGCTGCCGTGCAGGACGATGTCGATGACCTTGCGAAAGCGCACCGAGGTCAGCATCTCGCTCGGCCGCACGAAATTCGCGGCGGCGCCGTTGATCAGAATGGAGACGGGCCCGAGGCCGGCCTCGACCTCGTCGAACAGCGCTTTGACGGCCTTGGCGTCGGACACGTCGGTCGAGACGCCGATGGCCTTTCGGCCCGTGGCCTTCCGGATCTCGGCGGCCGCGGCGTCGAGGCGCTCGCCGTCGCGCGCGGCCAGGGCCACGTCGGCCCCGTGCTCGGCCAAGGCCAATGCTACGGCCTTGCCGATGCCCGTGCCGCCGCCCGTCACGACCGCGATCTTCCCTTTGAGCAAATCCTTGTCGTACATCAGTCCTCCCAACGGGGGCGGCGCTTGTCGCGCATCGCCGCCATGCCCTCGCGCGCCTCGCCGCCCGCCATCAGGACGGCGAATTCCGACAACGAGCGGCGCCACAGCTCTTCTTCGAGAAAAGGGGCGTTGAGGCCCTTCTTGAGCGACGCGAAGGCCGCGGGCGCGGATTTGGCGAGCCTCTTGGCCAGCGCGAGGGAGCGTTCCAGGACCTCGGCCTCGGGCACGACCTCGTCGACGAGGCCGGCCTCGAGCGCCTCGCCCGATCGCAAAGTCTTGCCGCGCAGGACCATCTCCTTGACGACGCGCTGGTCGCAGGCGAGAGCCGACAGCCTTGCGACGAGCGCGGGCGTGGGCGTCAGGCCGAGGCGGATCTCGGACAGCGCGGCCTTTCCGGACTCCGAAGCCATGATCCGCCAGTCGCAGCCCATCGCGATGATCCAGCCGCCGAGGATGGCGGCGCCGCTGAGCGCGCCCACGACGGGCTTCGGGACGCAGAGCAGCGCGCGGTAGCAATGGAGCAGGGCCTCGAACGCCTGCGGCCGTTTATCCTCGGGCAAAGCCATGATCTCGGCCAGGTCGAGGCCGCTCGAGAAGTACTTGGGCAGGCCCGACGCGAGCACGACGGCCCTCACGCGCGCGTCGCCGGAGGCGCGGTCGATCTCCGAGCGCAGGGACGCGAGGACCGAAAGGCCGAGCGTGTTCCCGGGCGCGCGCGTCAGCGTGAGGACGCGCACGGATTCCACATCGCGCGCCGAGATCGCGCCCGTCACTTGCCGTGCCTCGTGATCTTCATCGTCTTCAGCAGGCGGTTGAAGGCGCCGAGATAGACGTCGTACGTTTCCACCGGCGCGCTGTAGACGACGGCGTAATAGGCGTCGTTCGCCAGAGGGATATAGGCGGTCTTGGACTCGCCCGAAACGAAGGTGACGCGCGCCTTGACGCCGGCCACCGGCACCAGGCCGCCGTCCTTGGCGCCCTGCCACTCCTTGTCCTTGTTGGCCGCGGCCTCGATGTCGATGAAGGTGGGCTGGGACGGCTCCACCTTCGTGATCGTGATCGCCACGGGCTTGCCCGGCGAGCCGTCGTCGAGCGTGAAGGAAAGAGTGGGCACATCCTCCTTCCACCCGTCGCGAGGCTGGAGCATGCGCGGGTATTCGAAGGACATTTCCGCGGGCACCGTGTAACGGCGGTACGCGTCCTCGCTGATCTTGGTGATGCGCGAGGACTGGGCGACGCATTGAAACGGATTCAGAGGATTGGTCGTGCGCACCTTGCGCTTGCCGGGGGGACAGCCGCGCGTCAGGGGGTCGTCGTTGACCTGGCCCGCCTCGAGAGCGGGAGCGTCCTCGTCGTTCGAGATGGGTGCTAAGTCCGGGTCCGTCTCGCCGGCGAGCACGCGCACGCAGCGGTAGCGCTGCAGCCCGTCGCTCGACGCGGCGAGGCGCGTGCCGCGCGGGCACTTCGGCCGCGTCTTGAAGCCCTTCGGACCGCTGACCGCCTCGAAGCCCCTCTTGACGTCTTCCTTCACGCACTCGAACGGCTGATAGGGGTTGTCGGTGGCCGCGCGGTGCGTGCCTCTCGGGCATTCGGCGGGCGTCTCCGCCGCGTTCGACGCCGGGGCCAGGAGCAGCAGCAGGAGAAGAGCCGTCATGAGGCTCGCTGCTGGGCCAGGCCCTGGAGATGGGCGGCCAGCTCGGGATTGTTCTGCAGGATGTAGCCCATGTCCTCGAACATCAGCCGGAAGGCCCGCGTCGGCACGAGCGCCATGGCGGACGCCGTGCGCAGGCCGTCGCGCAGCAGGGCCACCTCTCCGAGCAGGGCCGATTCGCCGAGCGTGGCGACCTCGGCTCCCGCCGAACCCATGCTGATCGTCACCGAGACGGAGCCGTCGAGGAGCACGAACAGATCACGGCCGTTCTCGCCCTGCTCGATGACGAATTCGCCCGACGAGTAGACGCCGACGCCGCTGCGGGGAAAGACCTTGGCGCACAGCTCGCCGGTGAACTCGGGGAAAAAGCTCTCCAGCCGCAGCGCGCGCGCGACGAGCACGGCCTCGGAGTCGCTCGGAGGATTGCGCACCGGGTTGGCGGAGGGCATTCTCAGCGGTTGAGGAGGTCGGGATTGCGCATGTGCTCCAGGGCGACCTCCTTGGTGATCATCTTCTTCGAATACAGGTTCTTGATGAAGCTGTCCTTGGAGACCATGCCCACCTGGGCCCCGGCCTGGATCGCGTCGTTGATGGCCTCGAGCTTGTTCTCGCGGATAAGCTGGCGCACCGCCGAGGTCGCGATGAGGATCTCGCAGGCGAGCACCAGCCCCTTTCCATCGGCGCGCGGCAGAAGCTCCTGGGAAATCACGGCCTCGAGCGTCATCGCCAGCTGCTCGCGAAGACTGTCCTGGTCGGCATTCGGAACCGCGCTGACGATGCGCTGGGCGGTCTTCGACGCGTCGCGCGTGTGCAAGGTGGTCACGACGAGATGGCCCGTCTCGGCGGCGAGCAGGGCCGCCCGGATCGACTCGGAGTCCCGCATCTCGCCGACGCAGATGATGTCGGGGTCCTGGCGCAGGGAATCGAGAATGCCGATGTCGAAGGTCGGGGTGTCGACGCCGACCTCGCGCTGCACGAAGATCGAGCGGCAGGGCTTGAACAGGCTCTCGATCGGGTCCTCGATCGTGATGACCTTGCCGGGCTTGCCGGTCTGGTTGACCCACTCGAGCATGGCGGCCATCGTCGTGCTCTTGCCGGAGCCGGTCGAGCCGGTCACGAAGATGATGCCGGCCTTCTTGTGCGCCAGGTTGCCGACGATCGGAGGCAGGCCGAGCGAGGAGAGGGGGTAGGTCTTGACCGGGATGACGCGGATCGTCGCGCCGGCCGTGCCGGTGGCCATGTACAGATTGAAGCGGAAGCGGCCGACGTCGGCGATCGTGTACGAGAAGTTGACCCGCATCTCCTTCTTGAAGGTATCGCGGTGGAAATCCTGGAGATAGGGATCGAGTATTTTGAGGATCGACTCGGAGGTCATCGCCGGGTACGGCAGCGCTCCGATCTCGCCGGCGATGCGGGCGATCGGGGGAATGCCGTGGATCAGGTGGAGGTCGGAACCGCCGCGAGAGACCACGTCCGCCAGGAGGATCGGGAGATCGATCGTATCTGCCATACCGGGGGAGGATATAAGGATAGCGCCGATAAATCAAGCCCGTATTCGTTAAATTCGGGTAAAGCGAATTATGCGCGTTTAGGGTTTTCGGCCCGCGGAAATGGCAATCGCCCGGGACTTTGCTATACTGTTGGCGATCCGGGCTAGCTCAACGGTGGAGCAGGCCGCTGTTAACGGCAAGGTTCTAGGTTCGAGTCCTAGGCCCGGAGCCACTCTCAGATGCAACGAAACCGCAGCGGGTCCGCACGACCGCTGCGGTTCTTTTTTTCGTCGAGGATTCGGATGTTTGGACTCGGCTGCCGGCAAATCTATTTGTCGGGACCGTTCTCATTTCGTCGAAGGAGCCCTATCGTGAGAACATCGGGCTCTCCTCCGAAATACTTTTCGAGTGCGGCCTCAAAGATCGGCTCCTCTGGCGCCGCGGCGGCGAAGAGCGTCATGGACGACCGGAACTTCAGATCGTCGGGGCGGCCCAGAATTGAGCCGATGCTTCGGTTGGGCAACGCGAGCATCAACCGAGTGCATTCTCGCAAGCGCGGCCCCAACACGCCGTGCCTCAGATAACTCCGGGCCTCGGCTTTAGAGTCGATCCCGAACTTCTTGCACATAGCGCTGCGTCCCAAGCCGGCCATCTGCGGGAAGATGAACCAGATCCAGTGCGTTTCTTTCAGACCAGCCGCCAGCTCGCGCCGGACTTCATCGTAGACCTCGTCCTGAGCTGCTACGAACTCAGCAAGCTTATCTTCCGTTGCCATGTTGGCGCTCGCCTAAGGCCGCCGGGAACCGCCCGGCGGCCCCCACCCCTAGTGAGAGCAGGATTTTCCGCACGTGCACGGCGCGTGGCCGCAGCACTCGCACTTCTTGGACTGGGCCTTGGACGAAGCCTTGGACGAGGACGATTTTTTCACAGCCTTCATTTTCTTTTTCATGGCGCTCTCCTCACATCGGGATTCGGCGCAACACTCGGGCCATGAACGGCGGGCAGGGGGAAGATCAAGGCCGCCTCTCCGGCTGATCGCGGACGCTGCGGACCAGAATCTCCAGGGCGGCTGATTCAGCGTTTTATCCCGTTTTCGGGATCTTGTAGTAGTCCCGGTACCAGTCGACGAAGCGCCTCACGCCCTCGCGCACCGGCGTCCGCGGCGCGAACCCGGTGGCGCGGCGAAGGTCGGAGGTGTCGGCGCTGGTGGCGGGCACGTCGCCGTCCTGCATGGGCAGGAAGTTCTTCCGCGCGGTCTTTCCGAGCGCGGCCTCGAGCGTCTCGATGTAGGCCATCAGCTCGACCGGCTCGTCGTTGCCGATGTTGAACACGCGATAAGGCGCGTCGCTGCGCGCCGGGTCGGGCCGCATCGGGTCGAACGCCGGGTCGGGCTCGGCCGGGCGGTCGAGCACGCGGATCACGCCCTCGACGATGTCGTCGATGAAGGTGAAGTCGCGCCGCATTTTGCCGTCGTTGAAGACGTCGATCGGACGTCCCTCGAGAATGGCCTTGGTGAACAGGAACAGCGCCATGTCGGGCCGGCCCCACGGTCCGTAGACGGTGAAGAAGCGCAGCCCGGTGGTGGGCATGCCGAACAGGTGGCTGTAGGCGTGGGCCATCAGCTCGTTGGCTTTCTTGGTGGCGGCGTACAGGCTGACGGGGTGGTCGACGTTGTCGTGCTCGGAAAACGGCATGCGCGCGTTGCCGCCGTAGACGCTGGAGCTGCTGGCGTAGACCAGATGCCCGACCTTGGCGTGGCGGCAGCCTTCCAGGATGTTCATGAAGCCGGCGAGATTGGCGCTGACGTAGGCGTGCGGATTGACCAGCGAGTAGCGCACGCCGGCCTGCGCGGCCAGGTGCACCACGCGTTCGAATCGTTCGGCCGCGAAAAGCTCCGCCGTCGCCCGCGCGTCGGCGACGTCGATCCGGACGAATCGGAAATTCCCGCGCGGCGTCAGCCGCGCGAGGCGCGCTTCCTTCAGGCCGACGTCGTAATAGCCGTTGAGGTCATCGAGCCCGACCACGTCGTCTCCGCGCGCGAGCAGGCGCTCGCAGACATGCATGCCGATGAATCCGGCCGCGCCGGTGACGAGTATTTTCATGGAAAGGGATTATCTCAACTTTTGAAGCCCCGGATGGGAGGCTTTTCCGCGGCCGGCGTCCATTGCCTGCGGCACGGGAACAAACTATGATGAGGCCGTGACCTTGCTCAAGATCGCCGCGCCGGCTCTCGCCGCCCTGATCCTGCTGTCCCCGGCCCCCGCGCGGGCCATGTCGCGCGAGGACGAGGCCGTCGTCCAACGCGGCCTGGACGCCCTCTACATGTCCGATTACGACGGCGCCGAGAAAATCTTCAGCGAGTCCATGCGCGCCCGGCCGGGCGACCCGATGCTGTCCCTGGGACTCGCCACCGTCGCCTGGTGGCGCATGGAAAACGATTTCGCCCGGCCGGGGAGCCCGGAGGAGGGGGCGTTCGTCTCCGCGCTCAAGCAGGCGGTCGCCGACGGCAAGCGCGCGGCGGGCGGGGACGACAAGGCGGAGGCCTATCTTTGCCTCGGCGCGGCCTACGGCTTGCGGGGCCGCTGGGAGGCGGCGCAGCGCCGCTGGCTCAGCGCCTACCTCGACGGCCGGCGGGCCTACCGCGACGCGCAGCGGGCCGTCAAGCTGAACCCGGAGCTTTATGACGCCTACCTGGGAATCGGCGCATTCGATTACTACGTCGACACGCTGTCGGGCTTCGTGCGCGCCTTCGCCTTCACGTCCGGGGGCGGCCGGGCCAAAGGGCTTTCCGAGCTCCAGCTGGCGACGCGGGGCCGCTTCAGCGGCGTGGCCGCGAAGCTCCTGCTCGTGGGCATCGACTGGACCTTCGAGAAGAATCCCCAGGAGGCCTGGAAAATTCTCGAGGAGCTGCATCAGCGCTATCCCGGCAGTCCGATGATCGATTCGATGCGGCTCATCGGCCTCTTTCACTTGAGGGACGCGGCGGGCCTGAAGAGGGACGCGCGGACCTTCCTGGACAAGATCGAGCGCGGCGCGGCGTTCTATCGGCCCGCCGACCGCCCCGCGGGCCGATATTTCCTGGGCCTGGGAGAGCAGCTCTCCGGGGAATATGACCAGGCCATCGCGGAGTATGAGGCCGCGCTGAAGGAAGTTCCCGAGGCGCACCGCTGGAGAAGCATGCTGCACCTGTTCATCGGCGAATGCCAGGATCTCCTGGGCCGCCGGGAGGACGCCTTGGCCTCCTACCGGCAGGCGCTGAAAGATCCGCCCCTCTGGGGAGTGCCCCGCTACGCGCGGTATCTGCTCAAGCGCCCCTTCCTGCCGGGCGACAACCCCCTTCCCTCGCGGAACGACGACCTTCCGTGACGCGGGAGGCTCCTAGTCCGCCGCGGAGGGGACGCGCCATCGGATCATCGCGACTTTCAGCGCGTCGTTGACGATCAGGCACGAGACCATCGCATAAGCGAAAATCGCGAGCGTCTGCCGCCATGGCAAGGGCGCGAGCCCCGGGAGGCCCGCGAACGTCAACACGGTGCCCGTGAGCGCGTCCGCCGCGAGGGCCGCGACGAGCGTCCTGCTCGGCATCGTCGACCAGAACCTACGGCGCTCTCTCGCGGACACGATGGAGAACGCGGCGAAATAAAGAAGCGTCAGGAAGCTGAAGGTGTAGAGGGCGTCGTTGTCGGCCGCCAGGCCGAAACGGGACCAGGCGAACCACAGGAAGAAAAGCGCCTCCGCGACCATCGCGACTCCGAGCGCGACGGACACCGCGATGAAGCCCCCGATGTTCCACGTCTCCGGATTCCGGGAGGGCCGCACGTGATCCGTGGCCAGCGCGATCTTCGCGAAGTCCGTCATGAAGGTCAGAAGCAGCATCGCGAAAGCGGAGACGACGAACTTCCCCGTCGCCACGTACGCGATGGCCACGAAGGCCGCCTTCAGTATCGTCCGGCTGATCTTGTTGATGATCCACGTCAGAATGCGCTGATAGATCGTCCGCCCCTGCTCGACCAGCGCCACGATGTTCGTCAGTCCCGGCTCGGTCAGCACGACGCTCGCCGCGCCCTTGGCGACGTCGGTCGCGGTGCTGACGGCGATGCCCACTTCGGCCTGGCGCAGCGCGGGCGCGTCGTTGACGCCGTCGCCCGTCATGCCGGTCACGTGCCCCGCGGCCTGAAGGTGCTGCACCACGATGTACTTGTCTTCCGGATACACTTCGGCGAAGCCGTCGGCGCCCGCCAGCAGGTCGATCGCCTCGCCGCCGGCCTGGGAGCTTGCGGCCTTCAGGTCCGCCACGCGCCGGATGTTGGGCAGGCCGACTCCGCGCGCGATTTCACTGGCGACCGCCAGCGCGTCGCCGGTGAGCATTTTGACGGAAACGCCCAACTCTCGGAGCTCGGCGATGAGCTGCTGCGCGTCCGGCCGAGGCGGATCATACAGCGTCACCAACCCGAGCAGCGCGGGGGCGCTCCCCTCGGGGCCGCGCGCCACCGCCAGGGTCCGATAGCCTTTCTGAGCCGATTCGCCGACCCGCGCCTCCAACGCTTCGATCGCCGGGGGCTGGAGCCCGCAGGCCGCGGCGACGGTGCGCACGGCGCCCTTCATCAAGAGCAGCCGCCGGCCATTCTGCTCGACCACGGCTTCCGTGCGCCGGTTTTTCGCGTCAAACGGGGCAAAGGAGACCGGAACGGCCGCCGGCGCGCCGCCGAAAACATTCCGTTCCTTCGCCGCGGCCAGGAACGCCAGATCGATGGGGTCCTGGTTGGCTTCCTGGGACGCGAGCGCTCCCGCGGCCAGCACGTCGGATTCCGTCGCCTGTTCCAGCGGGATGACCCCGGTCACGGCCAGCCGATTCATCGTGATCGTGCCCGTCTTGTCCACGCACAGCACGTCCATCGTCGCGGCATCTTCCGCGGCGCTCAAACGCGTGACCAGCACGCCGCGCTTGGCGAGCTCCTTGGATCCGACGGCCATGCTGACGGTAAACATGACGGGAAGGGCGACGGGCACGGCGCTCATCAAGAGGACGAGCATGAGGGGGATCATCTCGAGGAGCGGCGCGCCGCGGATGAGCGACAGGACGATCACCACGCCCAGAAGCGCTCCGACGATGACGAAAAGCCAACGGACCACCTTGGCCACCACCGCTTCGATGTGCAGCTTCGGACTCGCCTCCTGCACGAGCTGCGTGGTGCGGCCGAAGTACGTGTCCGCTCCCGTCAGCATCACGACCGCGTTGCCTTCTCCCCGGCGAACGACGGAGCCCGAGGAGAGCACTCCGCCGGGAGCCTTG
>JAQTNG010000111.1 GCA_028714015.1 Elusimicrobiota bacterium
CGGCATCTCTTGATAGGAGAGCGCGAGGGCCTCCTCCTCCTCCGGGCGGCCGAGCCAGCCTTTCAGCGCCCCGAATATGCCGGCCATCTCCGGCTGGACCTCATGCGCGATGTCCCAGAGCGCCGAGGCTCGGGCCACGACGATCATCGTGTTCCAGAGCCCGCCCTGCCGATAGAGATCGTCGGCTTGGGCCTGCCGCGGCTTCTCCCTGAAGCCGTTGACGCGCAGGGCGGCGCCGCCGGGAAGAGGCGCCCCGGGGGAGATCCATCCATACTCCTGCTCGGCCCCGTCGGGGCGCGCCGCGAGCAGCACCAGCCTCCCGGGCAGGGACTCGGCGAGGCCGAAGGCCTCGTCCATCAGCGCGGCGAACTTTTTGCGCGGATGAATGAAGTGGTCGGAGGGCATGATCGCGACGAGGGCCTTGGAGTCGCTCGCCATCACGTGGGTCAACGGAAGGAACACGCCGGGGCCGGTGTCGCGCCGGCAAGGCTGGGCGACGATCCGGCCGGGAATCTCCAGATGACGCGGCGACTTCAGGAACCGGCGGTGGTCCCGGTTGATGACCGTGACGATGCGCTCGGGCTCCGAAGCATCCAACGCCCGGTCGAGGGTATGCTCGAGCATCGTGCGCCCGCCGGCGAACGAGCAGTATTGCTTGGGCCGGGGGTGCCCCAGCCAGCGCTGGATGAACGGCGACATGCGCTGGCCGTCGCCTCCGGACAAAACGATGGACCAGCGGTTGGACGCAGTCGGGACCTTCATGCGGCGCGCCTCCTGGATCGAAGTTCGATTGCGAGGGCCGCCGTCGGACGGGGACGTGACAATTGTCATGTTCAAGCTCCTCGTGATGTTTAGTATAACTCCGCCGTTAGCCGCGTCACTTAACATTTATGTGTAGATAATGTGAGACTCTCTTGACCGCGCCCGCGCAGAGACGCCCCAGGCTCCTGATCGTCGACGACAATCGGGATTTCATCAAGATGCTCCGCTGCCGCTTCGCGGAGGAAGGCTTCCCGGTCTCCTCCGCGTCCACGGGGGAAGAGGGCCTGGCGCTCGCGGCGAAGGTGCACCCCGACCTCGTCATACTCGATGTCATGATGCCGGGCATGGACGGGCTCGAGGTCTGCCAGCTCCTCCGCCAGCGCTCGGCGGTGCCGATCGTGTTCCTGACGGCCCGCGCCAGCGAGGTGGACCGGGTCCTGGGCTTCAAGCTCGGCGGCGACGACTACGTGACGAAGCCCTTCTCGGTCAATGAGCTCGTCGCCCGCGTCAAGGCCATCCTCAAGCGCAAGGCCCCGGCGGCCGAGGGGAAGCCGGGGCGGCGCGGCGGCGTCGAAATCGACCACGACCGGCGCGAGGTCCGCGTCCAGGGCAAGGCCGTGAAGCTGACCCCGAAGGAATTCCTGCTGCTGGAGACGCTGAAGGAGGCCGAGGGCAAGATCGTCTCGCGGCAGTCGCTCATGAAGCGTATCTGGGGCTACGACCGGAGCCTCGGCCTCGACAACCGGCGGGTGGATCACCTCGTCTGCCGCCTGCGCCGAAACCTCCTCTCCGAGGGCGCGCGTATTCTGACGGTCTCCGGCGCGGGCTACCGCCTCAAGCGCGCTTAGGCGCGCCCGCCATTTGCTAGACTCGCCGCGCCGCATCCCGACGCATCCGTAGGAAGCCGGTGCAATTCCGGCACGGTACCGCCACTGTAAACGGGGAGCCCGCCGCACAGTCACTGTCCTGGAAGGGATGGGAAGACGCGGCAATGGGCGACGATCCGTAAGTCAGGAGACCTGCGTTGGGCAACCTCGAGTAAGGAGGACCAACCATGGTCCCGTCACGCGCCGCCGTCCTCGCCGCCGTCCTGTCGCTGCTTCCCGCCGCCGCCAGCGCGCTTACGCTCACGGAAGACGCGCTGTTCAAGGAGGTCCGCGCCGCCTCCCGCCTGCCCGACGCGCCCGTCGACGAGCGCCGCTATCCCGGCACGGCTCGCGTGCTCGACGCGTCCGACCTGCGCCGCCTCGGCGGCGCCACGGCGGCCGACGCGATCGGCCGCCTTCCCGGCGTCGTCCTTTACAATCAGACCGGCAATCCGTTCTCGCCCACGCTCGACCTGCGCGGCTGGAACGCCGCGCCCGTGCCCGCGACGATCGTCCTCGTCGACGGCGTGCGCGTCAACGAAGCCGACCTGGGACAGGTGAACTGGCAGCTGATCCCGATCGAGTCCATCGAGCGCGTCGAGGTCCTGCCCGGACCGAACACGATCTACGGCAAGGACGCGCTCGGCGGCGTCGTCGCGATCTTCACCAAGCGCGGCACGAAAAAGGCGGAAGCGACCGCTTCCGCCGGAGTCGGCTCCTACGGGCGCGCGGAATCGGACGCGTCCGTGCGCGGAATGGCGGGCTCGCTCGACTATGCCGCGAGCGGCTCGCACACAAGGGAGGACGGCTACCGCCGCGGCGCCTCGTCGCGCATGACCGAGGTTGTCGGCAGCCTCGGGCGCCGCACGGAAATGGACGACGTACGCCTGACCTACACCTTCGCCGACGACCGCCTGGATCAAGGCGGCTCGCTGACGCAGGGGGAATTCGAGGCCGATCCGCGCCAGCGCGTCAGCCTCGTCAAGACGGACAGCCTGCTCAACGGCGTCGTCCTCAACGCGCGCCGCACCTTTGTCAAAGGGCTCTCCGGCGCGGTCATGACGCAATTCCGCGAGCGCCTGGAGAACACGCCGCTCAACCTCGGCCGATCCTCGACCTCGGCGAGCTCCGCGAAGCTGCGGACCGCCGGCGGCGCGGGCCAGCTCACCGCCGACGGGACCGTCGCCGAGCGTCGCCTGACGCTCAACGGCGGAATCGAAGGCAGCCGTGCCGACGCCGAGTCCTCCTCGGCGGGCGACTGGGGCGGCCCCTTTAAAACCGCCACCGGCACGCGCGACACGCGCCTCGGCTCGTGGCTGACGGGCTCGGCGGACCTGTGGCCGTCGGGGCCGGTCGTGACGGCGGGCGCGCGATGGGACCGCACGACGATCGACTTCAAGGACCGTTTCACGACCGCCAACGACGGGCTGCGCTCCTACGCGCGCGCCTCGCCGCGCGTCGGCGTCAACTGGGAAGTGGGCGGAGGGGCGAGGCTTCGGGCGTCCTACGCCGAGGCTTTCCGCGCGCCGACCGCCGGCGAGCTGTCGGCGCTGGGGCCGTTCGCGTCCACGCCGGACCTGCGGCCGGTGAAGACGAGAAGCTGGGAGGCGGGGGCGTCCTGGCGCCGCCCCGCGTGGGGCGAGGCCGATGTGACGATATTCCGCGCGCTTGCCAACGACGAGATCTACGCGGTCTTCGACCCGGTCAACGGCTACGGCAAGAACCGCAACATCGACCGCACGCGCCGCCAGGGAATCGAGGTCTCGCTGCGGCCGCGCGTCGGCAAGGCGGACGCGTGGCTCGACTACTCCTACACGGAGGCCACCTTCCAAGGACGCTTCGACCTCGACAATCCGCAGTTCACCGGGACGCAGACCGTCACGCCGGGCTCGGAGATCCCGATGGTCCCGCGCCAGCGCCTGTCCGTCGGCGCGTCGGTGCCCCTGCCGCGCGGCTTTCGCGCCGGAGCGGGGGGGCAGTGCGTGGGCTCGAGCCGCTTCTTCGGCGACGAGTCCAATGTAGAGCGCAAGCTTCCGGGCTACTGCACGATGGATCTCGACGCCTCGGTCGAGCGCGGGCCGTGGACGGTGAGCCTGTCGGCGCGCAACGTCCTCGACGAGGGCTACGCGACGCGCGGCATACTCGCGTCGTCGGGCGGACGGCTCGAGCGCTTCGTGGTGCCGGCCGCGGGGCGCACGGTATCGGCGCGCCTGCGCTGGCGGTTCACCGGGGGGTGATGGTTTTCCAATTTCCATTTCTCCCTCGGGGGTTTTGAGCATATTTGTGCTCAAAACCCCCGTCGAGAGAATGGGAAGCCGGAAAGGAACTCTTAGAGCGGCTCGCAGCAGTCGTCCGCGCGGGTGATCAGCGGCTGGGCGCCCCAGGCCCCGACCCAGGATAAAACGCGCTCGGCGGATTCGCGCGGCGAGGAGCCGAGCACGTTGTGGTCGGCGGAGCGTATGATGATCTTTCCTTTGTAGCCCGGGCACTCGCGTTCGAGCCAGCGCGTGACGAGGGGCCACGGAACCAACGGGTCGATCATGCCGCCGAGGTAATGGACCGGATTAATCATCGCGCGCGCAATCGCGCGCGGATCGCTCCGCGCGATCAAGCTCAGGCGCCAGCTCATCGCCCGCCACTCCCGGCGGCCGCGCGCGCGGGCGAAGGCCAGGAGCTCCCCGGCCTCCTCGGGGCCGCGGCGGGCGAGCTTATTGCACAAGACGGTGTACCCGAGGTAAGCGGGATTGACGACGGCCGATGGAACGCCGCAGAGGAGCGCCTGGAACAGGCGCGCTCCCCAGGGCCACGGGTGCTTCACGAAGCCGCCCGCCAAAACGACGCCGTCGGCTGCGAAGCCCCGCGCCATCAGCGCCCAGCCGACCTGCGAGCCGAACGACTGGCCGAGAAGCCACCCGGAGCCCACGTTATTGGCTTTCAGCTCCGCGTGAACCAGCTCGGCGAGACGCTCCAGGGTCACCTCGTCTTTCGAATAGGCGAACTCGACGAAGCGCACGCGTTCGCCCAGCGCGCGGCGAAAAGCGCCGATCAGGCCCCAGTCCCCGTGGATGCCCGGCAGGTAGATCACGGTGGGGCCGGCTCCGCCATGGACGCGAATCGTGACTTCGTTCACCCGAACAGTCTACGAGTTTGGGAACTTTCCGGCCCCCTCAATCGTATGGTAATGAGGGGGATTGACAACTATACACCATGCTGTATACTAATGATGTGAGACGAACCCAAGTCCTGCTTGAAGACCGTCAGCACCGCGCGCTCCTGTCCCTGTCGCGCCGGACCGGTCGCGGCATTTCCGAATTGATCAGGGGCGCGGTCGACCGGCTTATCGGCGGCGAGAAGACCGCCGCGCCTTCGAGGAAGCTCTCCGATATCCGGGCCCTCGCCCGCGACCCCGGCGGGCCCTTGGCGTCCGACCACGACCGCACGCTGTACGGAAAGGACTCATGAAGCGGGCCTTCGTGGACACCTCCGGGTGGTACGCTTACGCCCGTGCGGATGAACCCGCGCACGAAGCGATTCGAGAGGCGCTTGAGCGCTGGGAGGGACGCCTCGTCACGACCGATTTCGTCTTCGATGAGACCGTCACCCTCGCCCGCGCGCGGCTCGGATTCGCGCACGCCGCGCGCATCGGAGAGACTTTGCTCGATCCCGGCGTCGTCGAGCTCGTGCGCCTGCTGCCCGAGGATTTCGAGGACGCCTGGGGCTTGTTCAAGAAGAACAAGGACAAAGGGTGGTCCTTCACCGACTGTTCCTCGTTCTCGGTGATGAGACGACTGCGCCTGTCGGAAGCGATCGCGACCGACCGTCATTTCAAGCAGGCCGGCTTCGAAACGCCCGCTTAGCGCGACGCGGCGCGTTTGTCGTACGCCGCGCGCGCCTCGACTCCAAAGCGCAGGGCCGCCTCGTAGCGCGCGCCGATGTCGTCCGACGGGCGGCCGACGCCGGCGAACCAGGTCAGAGGGTTCCACCAGCGGCGGCGCAGGCGCGCCAGGTTCGATTCGGAGTGGTACAGGTATTCCCAGTAGACGGGGCGGCGGTCGATTTCCATGTACACCTGCGGATTGTTCGGGTCGAAGTGCTCGCGGAATTCGATCGTCACGCCTTTCGGCAGCGCGCCGACGCGCTTGCGCGCCTCGGCCAGGGCCGGCGCCTCGGGCTTCTCGTCCTCGAGCGACTTCATGAACGCGTCCTCGTTCGGCTCGCGGCCGAGGAAGGCCTTCAGCGACTCCGCCTCCGTGCGCTCCGAGCCGGTCTCGAGGATCTCCTTGCGATAACGCGCGCCGACGACGGGGTTCAGCGGCCCCTCGGCCTTGAAGGCGGAGAAGATGTCCTCAGCGAAGACGAGCGACCACAGGTAGGAGTAGTAGCCGGCGCCGTAGCCGCCCATCAGGTGTCCGAAGCTCGCCGCGGTGTTGCCGCCGGGAGCCTGGGGCATGCCGGTGATCTCCGCGACGACGCGGTTGAACTCGGCCGACGGATCGGCGGGGACGAGCGAATGGAGCGCCATGTCGGCCGCGGCCATCGCGATCTGCTGAAGGGTCTGGACGCCCTCGTTGAAGCGGCGCGCGGCGGTCATCTTCTTGAGGAGCTCGGCGGGAAGCTTCTCGCCCGTGTCCCAGCGTCCCGAGATCTCCGCGATCACCTCCGGCTCCCACGCGAAGTTCTCGAGCATCTGCGACGGCGCCTCGACGAAGTCGAGCGCGACCGAGGTGCCCGAGAAGGACATGTGGCGGGCCTGGGTGAGGGTCTGGTGCATCAGGTGGCCGAACTCGTGGAAGAAGGTCTCGACCTCGGAGTGAGGAAGGAGCGCGGGCTTGCCCGGGATCGCCTTGGGGAAGTTGGCGACCATCGCGGCGGCGGTCTGGTCGTAGCCCCCGGGGATCGCGCGGCCCATCAAGAGGGGGAAGGCGGCGGCGTGCGTGTACTTGCCCTCGCGCGGGTACAGGTCCAGGTAGAAATGGCCGATGAGCTTGCCGGTCTTCGTGTCCACGATCTCGAAGAGGCGCACGTCGGGATGCCAGACGGGCCCGCCCTTGACCTCGCGGAAGGTCACGCCGAGTATGCGCTGGTAGACGTTCATCACGCCCGAGACGACGCGGTCCACGGGGAAATACTGGCGGACCTCCTCGGCGTCGTACGAGTATTTTTCCTCGCGCAGGATGCGCGAGTAGTAGCCGCGCTCGTGATCGCCGAGCTCGGTCGCGGACGGATCGTCGCGGCGCTTCACCTCGAGCACGGCGGCCAGCTCGGACTTCGCGCGCTCGCGCACCTTCTCGGTCAGGCGCGCGAGGAACTGCGCGACCCGCTCCGGCGTCTTCGCCATGCGGTCCTTGAGCGCCATCGTCGGGTAATCCTTGTAGCCGAGAAGAAGCGCCAGCTCCCGGCGCAGCTCGAGGCCTTCCTTCAATATCGGAAGATTTTCGGGCATGGCCCGATTCTCGTATTTGTGGTTGAGGGCCTTTCTGAGCTCGCCGTTCTTGGCGTAGCGCATGAACGGGACGTAGCTCGGGTAGTCGAGGCCGACCTTGTATTTCCCCTCGGGAGTCTTGTCGAGGCTCGCCTTGTAGTCGGCGGGCAGGCCCTCGAGGCCCGCGTCGTCCACCTCGAGGAAGTCCTTGCTTTCGTTGATGTTGATCTCGAAGCGGGCGGAGAGGTCGTTGAGCTTGGTCTGGACGGCCTTCAGCCGCGCGCGCTGCTCGGGCGCCAATCCCAGGCCGCTGTCGCGGTAGTCGCGCAGGGTCTTGTCGAGCAGCTTTTGATCCGCGGCGTCGAGCGCCTCGCCCTTGGCGGCGGCGGCTTCCACGCGCTTGAAGATGTCCTCGCGCTGGCCGAGCTCGACGAAGCGGCGGTTCATCACCTTCTCGATGGCCTGCGCGGTCATGCGCACGCCCTTGTCGGGGGAAACATGAGCGGCGAAGACGAGGGGGACCATCGCGCGGGTGTAGTCGCCGACGGCTTTTTCCTGGGCCAGCACCGTGTTGGCGAAGTTCGCCTGCGGCGCCGGCGCGGCGACGATTCCGGCCAGGGCGCCTTCGAGCGTCGCGGACGCGTCGCGGTAAGCCTGGCGCATCTCGGGGCGGGAAAGGTCGAAGCGCAGGGCGGGGACGGAAGGCGCGCTTCCCGGAATATTCGCGGCGGAATTGATGACCTGCGCGGCGACGGGAGCGGCCGGCGCGAACGCGAGGATCAGCGCGAGAAAGAGGGGAAGCTGTTTCATGGGACCATCATATATGTGGAAGGGGAACCGGGAGATGAGCCGGAAGGCCCAACGCGGCCCTGTCAGAGGACCTAGGCTGGAAATTGCTATTCTCTGCACCGATGAGCATCCCGATCTCCGGCCCGCGCATGGCCTCCTACGCGCTCTTCGTCCTCGTCCTGGTCGCGATCGCGCGCTTCAGCCTCGGCCCGTGCGTCCTCGCGGGCCTGGTCTCCTACATGATTCTCGACATGACCGAGGCGCGGCTTAAAAAAGCGGGCGCGCGGCCCCTGATCGCGCGCTGGGCGGCCCTCGCCGTGTTCGCGATCCTGGCGAGCGCGTTCGCCTGGATCTTCATCGCCTTCCTGCGGGTGGGCCTGACCCGCCTGCCCGTCCTGCTCGACACCGTCCTGCCGCGGCTGATGACGCTCTCCGAGCGGTACGGCCTCGACCTGCCGGTGGACAACGCGCGCGAACTGCGCGACCTCGTGGTCGCGTCCATGAAGGAGAACGCCTCCTCGGTGAGCAAAACCAGCGGCCTGCTCACCCGCGGCTTCTTCCAGGTCCTCATCGGCATGTTCACGGCCGTCATGCGCTACCTGACCCCGTCGCCCGCGGGCCACGGGGGCCATCTGTACGATTCCCTGCGCCATGAGATCAACGCGCGCGTGGCGCTGTTCATGCGCAGCTTCGAGCGCGTCGTGGGCGCCCAGGTGGCGATCTCGTCGATCAACACCGTCCTCACCGCGATCTTCCTGAACGTCGCGGGCTTTCACTTCAAGACCTTCCTGATCCTGACCACGTTCGTCTGCGGGCTGGTGCCGATCGTCGGCAACGTGATCAGCAACATCGCGATCGTGACCTCGGGCCTGACCGTGTCCGTCCAGCTCGCGACGGCCGGGCTCGTCTATCTCGTGGTCATCCACAAGCTCGAGTACATCCTCAACAGCCGCATCGTGGGCGGCTCGATCGACACTCCCATGTGGATGACGCTCCTGGGGCTGGTCGTCGGCGAGGCCGTGATGGGCGTGCCGGGCGTCCTGTTGGCGCCGGCCTTGCTGCATTACGCGCGCGAGGAGCTGCGCGCGCTTCCCTCGCCTTCTAAGCCTTAATTCCGAGCAGATCGCCGAGGCGGAGCGCCCCGGGCATGGCCGGCTTGCGCGATTTCAGCCAGCGGAACACCCGCACCTGCGCGGCCGGACGCCAGTCGCAGAGGCCCGCGATGGACGCGGCCGCGGCCGCCTCGGCCAGCTCCGCGCAGGACTCCTCGGCCGAGCCGTTCTCCAGGCCGGCGAGCAGGCGCTCGACGCCGAGGGCGAAAGGCTGCTCGGCCCGCGCGGAGGGCGCGGGCAGGCCCGCGGCCTTCGCGCGGGAAACGACGAGCTTGATCTCGTCGAGGGCCCCGGAGGAGTCCTCGGCGAAGCGGCGCGCCGCGTCGGCGAGCGCGTGCGCCAGCGACAGGCTCGTCTCCTCGTCGAGGCCGGGCGGCAGCGGCAGGCCGAGGCCGCGGAACTGCTCCGCCAGCGACAGCGCGTCCTCGAGCTGATCGCGGCCGGCGGATTCCCAGCGCGTGAGGCGGCGCTTGAGCACCATCGTCAGGACCTTCTCGCGCTCGTCGGGGCGCAGGTCGCGCAGAAGGAACATGCGTCCCGGCGGAAGCGAAGCCTCCGAGCCGCCCGCGGCCGCGTGCAGCAGGCTGTCGAACCGGTCGTCCGGCAGGTCGCCCGCGCAGACGAACGCCTGCACGCGCTGGCCCTTGAGCACGGCGGAAAAGAAGGTCCGCGTCCAGCGCGCGCCGGTGCAGCCGTCGGAGAAGGCCGCGCGGCCCGCGGCCACGGTGATCCCGCCCTCGACGCGGCGCGTGAAGCGCTTGCTGTCGGCCCGGTGATGGTGGACGAACGCGGGGGGCTGATCCTCGAACAGCAGGGAGACGGCGTAGTGGGCGGCGACGTGGTCGGGCGTGACGATCTGCGGCTTGACGAGCTTTTTCCAGACGCCCGTCTCGTCCTTCAGCGCGGCGACGAACTCGGCCTCGTAGTCGGCGCCGAAGGCCCGCGCCAGCTCGAGGGCGCGCGCGGCGTACAGCAGGACCTGCACGGGTTCGATGCGAGACAACGCGTCGAAGAACCAGCCGCAGCTCGTGAACATCATCAGCGAGTGCCGCTGCAGCTCGAGAAGGCTCAGAGCGCGCACGCGCGCCTCTTCGTCCTTCGCCGCCGGCGCGTGCTCGGAGAGGAACTTCGACGCGTTCTCCTCGGACCGGTCGAGCACCACGGAGATGTACGCCTCGCGCGCGGCCCACGGATCGGCCAGCAGGCCCGCGGCTTCCTTCTCGTAGAGGGCGTCGAACTTGTCGCGCAGGCCTTCGAG
>JAQTNG010000112.1:0-5309 GCA_028714015.1 Elusimicrobiota bacterium
CGAGATCATCTCCCGCCTGCCCGAAAGCGAGGCCTTCTACGAGAAGGGCCAGCTCTCCGACCGCTGGGAGCGCTTCTTCGCGACCGAGATCGTCCGCGAGCAGGTCTTCGACCTCTACCACGACGAGATCCCCCACGCCGTCGCCGTGGTCGTCGAGACCTTTCGCGAGAACCAGGGCCAACCCGACGACGTGTTCGCGACGCTTTATGTGGAGCGCGACGGCCAGAAGGGCATCATCATCGGCAAGGCCGGCAAGGACCTCCACCGCCTGACCGAGCGCTCGCAGGCCATGCTCGAGGCGTTCCTCGGCCGGAAGGTGAACCTCGAGCTCTGGATCAAGGTGCGCAAGGACTGGCGCAAGGACCCGCGGTCTCTCAAGGAATTCGGCTACACGACCTGAGCCGAACGGCGGAAGATATCGTAATATGTCCCCCGCTATGAAGACCAAGCCCAAAGAGAAGCCCGCCCCCGCCCCCGCGGCCAAGCCCCGCGCCGAGAAGCCGCGCCCCGCCGGCAAGACCGCCGACGAGATGGGCAAGCAGCAGCGCGAGATCTCCGTCTCGGAGTTCTTCACCAAGAACCGGCACCTGCTCGGCTTCGACAACCCGCGCAAGGCCCTGCTCACCTGCGTGAAGGAAGCCGTCGACAACGCCCTCGACGCCTCCGAGGAGGCCGGCATACTCCCCGAGATCGTCGTCAAGCTCGAGGCCGTCGGCGACGGCTCCGGCCCCGTGCCGGCCGTCTCGCAGGCGACGCGCTTCAAGGTCACGATCATCGACTACGGCCCCGGCATCGTCCGCGAGGTGATACCGCGCATTTTCGCAAAGCTCTTATACGGCTCCAAGTTCCACCGCCTGCGCATGAGCCGGGGCCAGCAGGGCATCGGCATCTCGGCGGCCGGCATGTACGGCCAGCTGACCACGGGCAAGCCGGTCAAGATCATCTCGCGCACCGGCGAGAAATCTCCCGCGCACTACTTCGAGGTGCAGATCGACACGAAGAAGAACGAGCCGATCATCCTCGAGAAGAAGCAGATCGAGTGGGAGGCCCACCGCGGCACCCAGGTGACGATCGAGCTCGAGGGCAAGTACCAGAAGGGCCGGGCCTCCGTCGACGAGTACATGGAGCTCTCGGCCATATCCAATCCGCACGCCCAGTTCACCTACCACTCGCCCGACGGCGAGATCAAGGTGTACCCGCGCACGATCCAGCACAACCCCGAGCCGCCGAAGGAGATCAAGCCCCACCCCTACGGCATCGAGCTGGGCATGCTCCTCAAGATGCTCCAGGACACGAAGAGCCACTGGCTCGCGGGCTTCCTGTCCGCCGACTTCTCGCGCGTCTCCGCCGAGACGGCGACCGAGATCTGCAAGGCCGCGGGAGTTTCCCCCAAGAAACGGCCTCGCGACGTCGTCGGCGCCGAGGCCGAGAAGCTGTTCAAGACGATCCAGGCGACCAAGCTGATGGCCCCGCCGACGAACTGCCTGTCCCCGATCGGCGAGAAGGAGATATTGGCGGGCCTGTTCAAGCAGATCAAGGGCGACTTCTACACCGCCGTCAGCCGTCCTCCGGCGGTCTATCGCGGCAACCCGTTCATCATCGAGGCGGGGCTGGCTTGGGGACGAGGCCCCGAGCAGGCGGCGCTCGACGCAGCGAACGCCCAGAAGGCGCCGCTCGCCGAAGGCGAGTCGCACGACGGCGACGACAACGAGCTCGCGCGCGTGATGCGCTTCGCCAACCGCGTCCCCCTCCTGTATCAGCAGTCGGCGTGCTCGACCTACAAGGCCGTGCTCGACACGACCTGGAAGAACTACGGCATACCGCAGTCCCGCGGGGCGCCCCCCGCGGGCCCGATGGTGATCTTCGTGCACATGGCCTCGGTCTGGGTCCCCTTCACGAGCGAGTCGAAGGAGGCCATCGCCGACTACGACGAGATCCGCAAGGAGATCACGCTCGCCCTGCGCGAGGCCGGCCGCCGCCTCGGCGTCTTCATCAAGCGCCGCGACCGCGCCCACGCCGAGAGCAAGCGTCGCGACATCTTCGAGCTGTACATCGAGGAGGTCGTCGGGGCCTGCAAGCGCCTCAAGGGCGGCAAGCTCGCCGAGGGCAAGCTGAAAGCCCAGCTCACCGAGATCGCCAAGAAGATCACGGGCGGGCAGAAGACCGATGAGATGCTCGATCGAAACGCGGGCCCGCACGGTCTGCCGCACTCGATCATCGTCACCGCGGAGGGCATCGAGGGCGAGGTTCCCGTCGAGGGGCCCGTCGCCGTGACCGAGGCCGCTCCCGTCGCCGAGGCGCCCGCGGAGGCGCCTGCGGCGGAAAAGAAGGCTCCCAAAGGCAAGGCGAAGGCCAAGCCCAAGGCGAAAGCGAAAGCCAAGCCCAAAGCGAAGCCGGCGAAGAAGAAGAAGAAATAACCCATGGCCAAGAGAAATCCCGCCGTCGAGAAGAAGCTGGTCGGTTTGGCCGATCTGGTGATCACCGCCGCCGCGCGCAAAAAGGATCCGTCGATCTCGATCCCCGTGCGCTCGCTGTCGAACGTCAAGTTCAACGCGAAGAAGGGCTACATCGAGATGGGTTCGAACAAGCAGCTTCGAACCTTCTTCAACGTCGGCATGGCCAAGAAGTTCATGCAGACGATGCTCGTCGCCGATGCCCTCAACGAGCTGCAGAAAGCGGACCTGACGACGAGCCTGCGCGAGATCTACTATAGAACGAAGCACACGATGGGCGACTCCAACGAGAACACCTTCGACGACCAGGCGGAGTCCGACCCGGTCATCGAGGACCTCGAGGTCGGCCTGTCCGCCCTGCGCGAGGAGTTCCACGTGCGCGCCGAGAACGCGGGCACGATCATCGGCCCGGTCGTCTTCGAGGACGACGGCGACAAGGTGGACTGCGCCAAGCTCGGCAAGGGCGGCTACTCCGTGCCCTCCATCGTCGAGGAGGAGTACCTCAAGATCAAGAAGTGCACCGCCGACTTCGTCCTGCTCATCGAGAAGGGAACGCAGTGGAACCGCCTCGCCGAGGACAAGTTCTGGCGGAAGTACAACTGCATCCTGCTGACCGGCAACGGCCAGCCGCCGCGCGGCGTCAGACGCCTCGCGCGCCGCCTCCACGAGGAGAAGAAGCTGCCGGTGTACGTCCTCGTCGACAACGACCCGTGGGGGTACTACATCTACTCCGTCGTCAAGCAGGGCTCGATCAACCTCGCCTTCGAAAGCCAGCGCATGGCGATCCCGGACGCCAAGTTCATCGGCCTCTCGAGCGCGGACCCGGAGAAGTACAGCCTGCCGCGCACCGTGGGCATCAAGCTCAACGACAAGGACATCGGCCGCGCCAAGGAGCTGATGAACTACGCCTGGTTCCAGAAGAAGGAATGGCAGGTCGAGATCAAGCGCATGCTCACCAGCGGCCTCAAGTACGAGCTCGACGCGCTCGCCAACAAGGACTTCCAGTACCTGACCAAGACCTACCTGCCCAAGAAGCTCAAGGACAGGGACTGGCTCGACTGAGCGCGGTCACTCGAACAAAAGGCCCTCGAGATAGGGCGACGACTTGCCGGCCTCGGCGAGCCGCAGGGTTCTCGCGGCGAACTCGCGCGCCTGCGTCATGGTGCGCTTTCCGATGATGATGTCGTAGGCGAGATTCAGAACCAGGAAGTTCAGGGACTCGCTTTCGGAACGCGACGACATTTCCGCGAACCGGGCGTCCGCGTCGGGCCCGCCGCCGGGCACGCGGTAGACGGCCGTGTTTTCGAGATAGTCCTTGTCCGCCATGTCGGCGTAGTGCGGCCAGCCGCGGCGGTGGACGACGGTCCGCGCCCAGGGGCCGTTGAAGCGCCAGACCAGGGCGTCCGCGCCGATCTCGTCGGGGTTTCCGTACTTGGCCATCGTGATCCGCGCCGCGGTCTTGGCGGGCTCAGGCCACCCGGCCATCGCCTCCTCCGCCGTCTGGCCGGCCCGGGCGGGCGGCGCGAACGCCAGAAGCGCGATGCACGCGGCGCCGGCGATGATTCGAATCATGAGCTGGCCCTCCTCCCGTCGGGAAGAGTGTAAATCAGGCGGGGCGCGCGAACCCATAGAGGGCGCGTGAACCAATTCTATCGGCTGAAGGACAGGGACCGGCGGGGCTACGGGGAGAGCCAGCCGACGGCTTTGCGCGCGCCCTCGCGCGCCAAACGCCCGGTCCAGGCGAGGACGCCCGCGTCTTCGCTGATGCGGGCCGCCTCGGGCGTCCCGCAGGCCGCGAGGACCGTCTCCGTCGCGGAACTGCCCCGCGTCAGGCCGTTGACCGCGGCCTCGAACGGTTTGACGATCCAATAGTCCACGACCGACGCGGCCGCGGCTTGGACCAGGACCCGGGCGCTTCCCGCGCCGGGCGGCGGCGGCGGGACGCTCAGGCGGGAGGCGACGAAGCGGCCCACCTTGAGAGCCCCTTTGTCGTCGTAGTCCGAGAGCCTGACGGCGGGCTTGAACGCGGGCGGAGCCGGCTGGACCACGGGACCGTCCGCGCCGCCGCCGCGAAGGACGCCTCCGTCGAACGCGACGGCCCCGGCGGCCGCCGCGGCGCGGGCGTGCTTCGCGAGGAGCTCCTGGCCGAAGCTCGCGTTGATGAGCCGCTGGGCGGGAGCGGGATGGTCGCGCCCCTCCATGGATTTGCTGCAGCCGAAGAACCTCTCGGATCCCTTGCGGCCCGTCTCCACCGGATAGCCCGCCTCGACGAGCAGCTGCTGCGCGATGCCGTCGGCCTGCCCTTCGTAGCGCCGCGTGAAGGCATCCCAGGCGTCCAAAACGGCAAAGAACTCCCGCCCGTCCCGGACGCGTTTTTCCCTCGCGGTCGCCGCCGCCAACGCATCGTACTCGCGTCCCTCGGGGCCGCGATCCTGGACGGCATGGCCGATCTCGTGAGCCAGAACATAAAGCGCGCTGTCGGCATTTGGCCCGCCGCGCAGGAAGCCGGTGTTCACCCGGATGGACGGCGGCTTCTTGCGGTCGAAGGAGGCGTTGACGTCGGGGTTCTTCATGAGGATGAAGCCCAGATCCGCCTCGGCGAAGCCCGCCTTCTCGCGCAGGCGCGCGAAGAGCGGGAGCATTTTCCCGGCGGCGACGCAGTCCGGGTCGCTCTCGGCAAGGTCGACGTAAGCGGAGCCCGCCGGATCGAGCATGAGGACGGGACAGCGCGGCGAGGCGGGCGGGGCGGCGGGAGGCTCCACCGCGAGCGCGGAGACCGCCGAAAGAAGCACGACGCCGGCGCGGGCCAAAGCGAGGGGTCGCTTCACGGCCTCAGTATAAGCCCGAAACCCGCGT
>JAQTNG010000112.1:5319-10143 GCA_028714015.1 Elusimicrobiota bacterium
GGGCTTGACGGGGGCGGCGGCGCGCCCGCGCGTCAGGAGCCTGTTCTCGTCGGCCGACGGGAGATGGTCGACGTAGGTGTACTCGGAGAGGACCGCCTCGTAGCGGTCCACGAGATCGGCGGCCTCGCGCGGCTTGAGGCCCCCCGCCTTGATCTGCGCGTCGGCGGCCTCCTTGATCATGCGCACGAGCTCGAAGTCGGAGTACTGGATGCCGGTGAGGACGTCCCGGACGGTCTGGCCCTGGATCGTCTCCTCGATGTAGAAGCCCTTCTCCTCCGCGGGATCCTGGAAGACGTGGACTTCATTGACGCGCCCGAACAGATTGTGGATGTCGCCCATCGTCGCCTGGTAGGCGCCCATCAGGAAGAAGCCGAGGTAGTAGGGCTTGCCCTCGAGCGCGTGGACGGGCAAGGTTCCGCCCGCGCTGCGGTGGCAGGCGAAATTGGTGATCTTGCCGTCGGAGTCGCAGGTGATGTCCACGAGGCTCGCGCGGCGCGTGGGCTCTTCGTTGAGACGGTGCAGCGGCATGATCGGGAACAGCTGGCCGATCGCCCAGGAGTCGGGCAGGGACTGGAACAGCGAGAAGTTGCAGAGATACTGGTCGTTGAGCGCCTTCTGCATGTCGAGCAGGTCCTCGGAGACGAACTTCGCCTTCGGGAGGAGCTTGCCGATCTCGATGCACAGCTTCCAGTACAGATGCTCGACCTTGGCCTTGTCCTCGAGGCCGAGATAGCCGAGCTTGAACAAGGTGAACGATTCCTCGAGATGCTGCTGGCCGTCGTGGAAGCTCTCGGCGATGGTCTTGGGATTGAGCGACTTGATCGCGTCGCGCAGCTCGCGCACGACCTGGTGCTCGTCGGGCGTCTCGCGGAACTCGATCGGCGTGGCCCCCGTCTCGATCGAGCCGAACACGTTGACGACGAGCAGGGCGTGGTGCGCGACCATCGTGCGGCCGGACTCGGTGATGAGGTTCGGCTCGGGGACCTTCTCCTGCTTGCAGACCTCCTGCACGGAGTACACGACGTCGGCCACGTACTCGCGCAGGTTGTAGTTCATCGAGCTGTCGACCGCGGTGTGCGTGCCGTCGTAGTCCACGCCGAGGCCGCCGCCGCAGTCCAGATATTCGACGCCGAGACCCATCTTGCGCAGCTTCGCGTAATAGCGCGCGCCTTCCTTGACCGCGTCCTTGATCACGCGGATGTCGCAGATCTGGGAGCCGATGTGGAAGTGCACGAGCTTGAGGCAGTCGGACAGGCCCTCGGCCTTGAGCGTCTCGACGGCCGCGAGAATCTCGGGCGTCGTGAGGCCGAACTTCGCGAAGTGTCCCGACGAAGACCGCCATTTTCCCACGCCCGTCGTCTGGAGCTTCACGCGCACGCCGATCATCGGCCGCACGCCCGCGTCCTTGGCGGCGTCGAGCAGGAGGCGGAGCTCGGAGAGCTTCTCGACGACGACGATGACCTTCTTGCCGAGCTTGAGGCCGATCATCGCCAGGCGCATCATCGACTCGTCCTTGTAGCCGTTGACGATGGTCAGGGACTCGCTCGAGTTCATGGCCAAAACCGCGAGCAGCTCCCCCTTGGAACCGGCCTCGAGGCCGTACTGGTACGCGCGGCCGGCGTCGCAGATTTCCTCGACGACCTCGCGGAACTGATTGACCTTGATCGGATAGACGCCGAAAAAGCGCCCGCCGTAGCCGTGCTCTTTGATCGACTCGGCGAACGCCTCGTTGATCAGAGTCACTCGCCGTCGCAGTATGTCCTGGAAGCGGATGAGCACGGGCATCTTGATGCCGCGAGAGGCGACGTCGTCGACGACGTCGAGGATGTCGATCGCGCCCTCGGGCTCGCGCTTGGGCTGCAAGGTCACATTGCCCTTGGCATTGATGCCGAAATACTTGAGCCCCCAACCTTCGAGGTTGTACAGCTGTTCGGCGGCTTCGATGGACCAGATCTTCGGCGGGGGCATCTTTATATTATATCAATACGGCGAGAAGTGGCCGGGATATTTCTCGCCGACGCACGGCGCCTTGAGGCACGGCGCGATCAAGGCGCGAATGCTCCACTGGTCCTTCTCCTGGTAGGCGGCGTGGTAGGCGTCGATCGCCTCGCCGCGGCGGCCGAGCGCGTCGAGCAGCTGGCCCTCGCGCACCCGGCTCCAGACGGCCCAGCGGTTGACGGGACCGGAGCCGCGGATCGCGGCGCCGGAGGAGAACTCCGCGAGCGCCCCCGGCTTGTCGCCGGCGGCCCACAGCAGGGTCCCGAGCAGCGCGTGGCTCTCCGCGAGGTTCGACGAGGGATAGCGCCCGTTCTTCGCCCGAGCCTGGAACTCGCGCGCCTCCTTGACGGCCTCCGGAAGCTCCTTGGCCTCGTAGAGCGCCGAGATGAACGCCGTGTCGAGCATGGGACTGTCCGGATACAGGGCGTGGACCTCGCGCATCAGGCTCAGGCCTTCCTTCGGGTTGTAGGCGCCGAACTGGTCCTCGAGGTCGATCTCGACGAGGATCATCTGAGCGGTGACCTTCGCGTAGCGGCCCTTCTCGGCCGACAGCCGGATCTGACGCAGGCCCCGCTCGCGGTCGCCGCCGAGCACGATCTTGGCCAGCCAGCCCGCGAACTTGGGGATGGTCGCGACGTAGTAGTCGAACATGCCCAGGCCCAGGACCGCGTCGTAGAGCTCGGGCTCGAGCTTCACCGCGCGCCGCACGAACTTCATCGACGCGCGCCCATGGCCGAACGCCTGCAGCCATCTGCGCTGCACGATGGCGAGGCGGCCGAACATCCCGTGCGACGCGCCCAGGATGAACAGCGCGTCCGGATCGTCGGGATGCGCCTTGAGGTAGGCCTCGGCGACCTTGATGCTCTCGAGGGTCTTGGCCTCGAAGGACTTGAGCAGGGCCGGGTCGCCCTGCCGCTCGCCGTAGATGAAGGTGATGAGATCGATGGCCGCGCGGCCGAAGTACGCGTGCGGGTAGGCCGGATCGAGGGCGACGGCCTTGCGCATGTCCTCCTCGGCCGCGGAGAAGCGCATCATGTAGATGTCGTCGACGCCCGCCATCAGAAGCTTGTCCATCTCCGGGGTGACCGAGGTTTTTCGCGCGGCGGCGGGAGCCGCCAGCAACAGCAGAATCAGCATTTGTCGCACGGGCAAGGTATATTCTATCATTGGCTCAGCTCTTTATGAAGGCCATCCTGGCCCGCGACGGCCACGCCGCACTCGCCGAAGTTCCGGTCCCCGCGATCGGGGACGGAGAATTTCTTTTGGCCGTCGAAGTCTGCGGCCTGTGCGGCACCGACGTGATGAAGCTCGACACGAAGGCGAAGGGGGCCATACTCGGCCACGAGCTGTGCGGGATCGTCGAAAAAGCGGGCCCCGGCTCCCCCTTCCTTCCCGGCGAGCGCGTCGTCGTCTCCCACCACGTTCCCTGCCTCTCCTGCCATTACTGCCGCAAAGGCCAGGAAAGCATGTGCCGCCAGTTCAAGGGCACCAACATCGAGCCCGGCGGCTTCGCCGAGTTCGTGCGCATACCGGCCTTGCACGCGAAGCACGCCTCCTTCAAGGTCCCCGAGGGACTGGGGGCGATCTCGGCGTCGCAGACGGAGCCGCTCGCGTGCGTGCTGAGGAACGTGAAAAGAATCGGAGCCGCGAAAGGCGACGTCATCGGCATCATCGGATTGGGAGCCATCGGCCAGATGACGGGGCAGCTGCTCAAAATATTCGGGGCGACCGCCGTGGGCCTCGACCTCGACGCCGAGCGCGTGAAGAAGTTTTCCCGCTGGGGAACGGCGACGATGAACGCGGACGATTTCGCCCGGCTCGGAAAGGAACAAAGCGACGGCCGCGGCTTCGACGCGATCATCTTCTCCGCCGGCACGCCCGCCCTCGTCGCCCGGTGCGTCTCCTGGCTGCGCGACGGCGGCATATTGAACGTCTTCGCCTCGTTCCATCCCGATCCGTTCATGAAATTGGATCTCAATGCGATCTACCATCGGGAGCTGTCCGTCCTCTCTTCGTATTCCCCCGCTCTCGTCGATTTGAAGGAGGCGTTCGACCTCATCGCCTCGAAGACATTCAATCCGCTGCTGTTGGCGCCCATGACGTTCCCCTTTTCGTCCTTCAACGACGCCGTCAAGGCCGTGAAGTCCCGCCAGACGCTCAAGTCGATCCTGGTGCCCCGATGAAAGCGGTCATCTATCACGGCCCCCGCGACATCCGGCTGGAAGACGTCCCGACGCCCAGGCCCGGACCCGGGGAGGTCGTCGTCAAGCTCGGCGCCGCGCTGACCTGCGGCACCGACTTCAAGGCCTACCGCCAGGGCCACCGCGTCCTGCTCGGCGACTACCCCTCCCCCTTCGGCCACGAGCTGGCCGGGACGATTGCCGCCATTGGGAAAGGAGTCTCGACCGCACGCGAGGGCGACCGCGTCGTCGTCGCGAACTCCGCGCCCATGGACGACTGCTTCTGGTGCACGAACGGCCAGAACCACCTGTGCGGCAATCTGAAGCTCCACAACGGCGCCTACGCGGAGTACGACCTCGTGCCGGCCCACATCGTGCGGCAGAACCTGCATCCGCTCAAGGCCTCAGTGCCCTTCGAGATCGGAGCCCTGGCCGAGCCCTTCTCCTGCGCGATCCACGCCGCCGAGGTCCACGCCGTGCGCGAGGGCGAGACCGCGCTCATCATCGGCGCGGGACCCATGTGCCTGTTTCTCGTTCACGCCCTGCGCGCGCGCGGGGCGCTCGTCGGCGTGGTGGGCCGGTCCAAAGAAGGACTCGAATCCGCTAAGAGCGCCGGGGCCGAGGCGACCTTCAGCGTCCTGGACGG
>JAQTNG010000113.1 GCA_028714015.1 Elusimicrobiota bacterium
TGATGTTTTTGAGCTTCACGCCGGCCACGTGGTCGCCGCCGAGGACCTCGTCGATCGCGCTGTCCCAGATGAAGGAGATCTTGGGGTTCTTGCGGGCGCGGTCCGCCATGATCTTGGAGGCGCGCAGGCCGTCGCGGCGGTGGACCACGACAACTTTAGAAGCGAATTTCGTCAAGAAATTCGCCTCTTCCATGGCGGTGTCGCCGCCGCCGACGACGACGACCTCCTTGTTCTTGAAGAAGAAGCCGTCGCAGGTGGCGCAGGCGGACACGCCGTGGCCCATCAGGCGCTTCTCGCTCTCTAGCCCAAGCCACTTCGCGTTGGCGCCGGTGGCGACGATCAGGGCCTGGGCCGAGGCGGCCGTGCCCTCCGTGGTCTCGACGTAAAACGGGCTGCCGTTCTTGAGGTCGACCTTGGCGACGTATTCGTTGACGATCTTCACGCCCAGGCGCTCGACCTGCTTCTGCATGCGCTCCATGAGCTCGGGGCCCTGGATGGGCTCCGGGAAGCCGGGGAAGTTCTCGACTTCCGAGGTGATCATGAGCTGTCCGCCCATGGAAACGCCGCCGAAGACGAGGGGGTCCATGTTCGCGCGGGCGGCGTAGATGGCGGCGGTGTACGCGGCCGCGCCGGAGCCGATGATGACGATTTTCCTGGATTCTGCCATGGGGCGATTATAACATTTCACCCCCCCCGCGCCCGTCAGGGGTCAGACCTCCCGTTGTTGCGTTACTTCCAATCGGAGATTCCAACGGGAATAACGCAACAACGGGAGGTCTGACCCCTTCCGGCCTTGCTAGAATAGGAGCCGATGACCGACATGATCTGGCTTTATGGCGTCGAATGCCGATCCAAGATCGGCGTTCCGGCCGCCGAGCGGGCGCGCCGTCAGAAGCTCCTGGTGGACGCGGGGCTCGAGGTGGATATACGCTCCGCCGCCGCGCACGACGACTTCCGCCGGGCGGTGGACTACGGGGCCGTCGAGAAGCTGATCCGGGCCGAGGCCGAAGCCGGGGAGCGCTGCCTGATCGAGACGCTGGCCGCGCGCCTGGCCGCCGCGATCCTGCGCGCCCAGCCGCTCGTCGCCGCCGCGACGATCCGCGTGCGCAAGACGCCGGCCGTCATGCCGAAGACCCGCGAGGTCGCCGTCGAGATACGGAGGACGAGATGATCATTCGCAAGCTCTACCGGTTCGAGGCCGCGCACATCGTGCGCAACTGCTCGTCCGACCGCTGCAAGTATTCCGTGCACGGGCACAGTTTCCGCTGCGAGCTTCTGCTCACCGCCGACCGCCTCGACCGCGGCCAGATGGTCTACGACTTCGGCCTGCTCAAGGGCGGCGTGAAGGATTTCCTCGACGGCTTCGACCACGCCTCGCTGTTCTGGGATAAGGAAGCGCCGTCCTACATCAAGGCGATGAAGGAGAACTCCAAGCGCTGGGTCTCCCTGCCGGTCTCGCCGACGGCCGAGCAGCTCACGCGCGTGATCTTCGTCGCCGCCCAGGCTCTGCTCGACAACACCGTCAAGGTGAACGGCGACGACACCGCGAGGGTCCACTCGGTCATCCTGCACGAGACCGAGACCGGCTACGCGCAGTGCTTCCGCCAGGACGCCTACGACGCGGAAATGGGCGAGATCGACCTGAAGGAGATCGTGTTCTCCGCCCAGGCGAAGGCCGAGTGGTCCGACCCGAAGATGTGGGACAAGCTCCTGAAAGGCGTGAAGTTCGAGAACCCGAGGATCGAGACGCAGATAGACGCGCCCTTCCCCGCCAAGCCCAAGCCGTCTAGGCGATAAGCCGGCCGCCGTCGACGGTGAGCTCGGCGCCGGTGCTGTAATCGGCCGACTCCGCGAGATAGAGGCACGCGCGCGCGACCGCCTCGGGCGTTCCCAGGCGCTTGAGCAAGGTGGCTTCCGCCACCTTGCGCTTTTCCCCCTCGCCCATCGCGTCCGGCGCCAGGACGGGGCCCGGCAGGATCGCGTTGACGCGGATCTCGGGCGCGAGCGACTTGGCGAGGAGCTTGCTGGCGCAGAGCAGGGCCGCCTTGGACGCGCAGTACGGTCCGAAATCGGCGTAGGGACGGTGCCCGGCCCAGTCCGCGATGTTGATGACGCAGCCCTCTCCCGTGCGCTTGAGCCACGGGGCGCACGCCTGCGCGAGATAGTAAGGCGCGCGCGCGTTGACGGCCATGTGGCGGTCCCAGTCCTCGGCGGTCGCGGACGAAAACGGCGTGCGCTCGTACAGCGAGGCGGAGTTGACGAGGATGTCGATGCCCCCGAAGCGGCGGACGACCGCGTCGGCGAGCTTTTGGGGCGCGGCCGCGTCGAACAGGTTGGCGCGGAACACCTCGGCGTCGGCGCCCGACAGGGACTTCACGCCCGCGACGAGCTTGCGCGCCTCGGCCGCGGAGGTGTTGTAGTGCGCGGCGATGCGCGCCCCCCTGGCGGCGAAGGCGAGCGCGATCACGCGCCCGACGCGCCGCGCGGATCCGGTGACGAGGACGACCTTGCCTTTTAAATTCATTTCCTCGCTCCCGGCGCCGGCGCCGCTTGCGGCGGGGGCATGGTCATGCCGGCGCTCATCATGCGCATCACGAGCTGCTGGATCTTGAGCATCTTCGCCTGCTGCTCCTGCGGGGAGGTGATCGTGTTCGAGGCGATGCCGGCTTTCAGATCCGAGAGCATCGTTTTGAGCTCGTTGTAATCCGACTTCTGCTGGAGCGTCATGTTCTTCGTGATCAGGGGGTTGTTCAGCATCGGCGCCATCGAGTCGAGCATGGTCACCATGCTCTTGTTCATCGCGTCGCCCGAGGCGTTGATCTTCGCGATCTGCTGCATGTCCGTCGGTCCCGCCGGCGGCGCCTCCTCGGCGGCGGGGCCGCGGAGAAGATCGAGGCTCGACGGCCCGGGAGGATTCGCCTTCGGCGCCTCTTCGACGGCCGTTTGGATCTGCTGCATCTGCTGCTGCAGCTCGGCGAGCTGGCTCGCCGAGGGGGCGCTCTGAGCCGCGACGGCGGCGAGCTGCGCTCCCGCCGAATATTTTTCCACGACCAGGCCCGCTCCGTATTGGAGGCCCAGGACGCCGGCGGCCAGCGCGGCGCAGACGCCGCGCGCGGCCCAGGGGTCCGCCTTGAACATCGCGCTCAGGCCGCAGGCCAGCATCCAGGCCGCGACGACGGTCGGCGCGGCCCAGGCCATCGGAAACCAGCTGCACAGCGCCTGCGCGGGCGCCGCCGCGAGGGTGATCGCCGCGACCAGCAGGGCGCGGTCGAAGTCTCCCGCGGAGCCCAGCGCCCGGCCGAGGCCGTAGACGAGGCTCGCGCCGAGCAGATACAGCGCCGTCCAGAGGCCGAGGCCGAAGAAGCCGACGGCTCCGATCTGCCAGGGCGCGTACGCCCGAAGGGCGGCCGGATTGGCGATCGTCGCGTGCATCAGGTTCAGCGCGATGAACAAGACGCCCCACGCGAGCGCCATGAGAAAGGCCGCTCCGGGGCCGGGCGCGGGACGGGCCTCGAGGCGGGCGAAGACCCCGGGCGCGTTGAAGAGCGCCGTCGCCGCGAGCTCGAAGAGCTCGCCGAGCTTCGGCGCGGCGGGCGCCGGTTCCTTATCTTTTTCGGGATCGCTCATGATCGTTTCAATGCTCCGCGCGACGGCCGGCCCAGGTGGAGTCCTCGAGCCGTATCTTTGGAAGCTCCCGCTCCAGCGGCACGACGAGCAGGGCGGCGGTGTAGCCGCCCTTGCTCTTGATGCGCAAGGCGCCGCCGATGCGTTCGAGAAACCGGCGAGACATGGACAGCCCGAGCCCCAGGCCGTGCGAGCCGCGGCGCGCGGACGCGAAGGGCTCGAACAGCGTGAGCTTGTCCGTCTCGGAGACGCCGCCGCCGTCGTCGGAGACCTCGATCTCGGCGTTGCCCCCCTCGCGGCGCAGGAGCACCGTCACGGCCCCCCCGCCGCGCGACGCGCAGGCCTCGAGCGAGTTCTGGAGCACGGAGAGGAGCGCCAATTCGATCGAGCGGCGGTCGGAATGGATCGGCGGCGTCGCGCTTTCGACGAGGACTGACACCTGAACGCCGTCGGGCGCGAAGGCCTCTCGGCACTCGTCCACGCAGGCGTCGACGAGCGAGCCGAGGACCACGGCCGTCGCCGTCGGCGGGCGGGCCGTCGTGAGCGCGCTTTGGTCGCCCAGGACGCGCGAGAGCTTGACGCTGAGCTCGGCGGCGGCCTTGCGCAGGCGCTCGAAGCGTTCCGTCTGCCTCGGGTCGTCCCTCGGAGCCAGCGCGATCGCCTCGGACAGCGAGGTGATCGTGATCGCGTAGTCGCGCAGCTGAAAAAGGGCGAAGGAGAGGTACTCGCCGACCTGGGCCGCGCGCAGGCGGGCGACGGTTTCGCGGGCGGCGGCCGCGGCCCGGGAGCGCGCGGGGCCGAGCGCCAGGCCGGCGGCGACGGGGGCCAGCGCGAACAGCAGGCCGCGCAGGAAGAGGGTCCAGGCGAGGCCGGGATTGCCGTTCGGGCCGGAGCCCATCGCGATGAGGAGCGCCGCGGTGAACAGGGCCGGCACGACGGCGGCGAGCCCCCCCGCGGCCGCGCCGAAATCGAGGGCCAGCATGACGGCCGGGGCCAACACGCCGAGATCGATGATGCCGGCCCATTGCTGGGTCCACTGCGCGACCCACATGACGAGCAGAATATCCGCTCCGCAGAAGGCCGCCGAGGCGAGGCGGCGAGCCCGCGGATCCCCTGGCCTGCCGGAGAAGACGGCCCCGGCCGACGCGCCGAGCACGGCCAGCGCCGCGAACGCGGGCAAAGCGACGCTGACGGCCTTGCCGCGCGCGCCCAGGTAAGCGGCGGCCAGGACCAGGAGGAGGTTGACGGCGCGCAGCGTCCAGAGCGCGGGGGTCATTGCGCGCCAAGTATAGCCGAAAATCGTAGAATGGGCCAGGTCCCCAAACCCGCCCCCATGCGCCTCAGCTATCGGCTCGCCTTCGTTTTCGCCGTTTCCGGCGGCCTCGTCGCCGGCGGCCTCGTCCTGCTCGGCGTGCGCTCCTCCCGTCATGAGGCGTACGCCCAGGCGGAGCATCTGGGCGGCGTGACGCTCACCGCCGTGCGCGCGGTCGTCCAGTCCGAGGCGCGCCAGGGCCGCCTCGGCCAGGTCGGCAAGAGCTTCACCGAGCTGCTGCGCCAGGCGCGGATCGCGACCATCGTGGTGCGCGACAAGAAAGGCAAGCGCTTGGTCGGCAGCTCCGAGGACCCGAAGCTGATCGGCCGCGAGCCCAAGCCCGGCCGCCGGCTCGCGCAGGTGGACGACGGCATCTACGACGTCGAGGGCCCGGTGGATCTCGGCCCGCGCGGCCGGGGCGTCGTGCAGGTCGGCTTCCGCACCGATACGCTCGAGCGGCGCCTCGACGACATCGGCGCGCGCGGCGTGCAGGCGGGCGTCACCGCGTTCCTGGCGATCACTCTGATCGCCTGGCTGATCGGCTTGTTTGCGGGCGAGCGCCTCGAGCGGCTCGTCGGCCGTCTCGAGGCCATGGCCGCCGATCCTCAGAACTTCCGCCGGCTCGGCGGCGGCGAAGGCGGCGGCGACGAGGTCTCCCGCCTGAGCGCCGCGTTCAACCGCATGGGCGTGAGCCTCAAGGCCGAAACCCGGCGCCGCCGCACCCTCGAGGCGGAGAAGCGCGAGCTGGCCGCGATGCTCGTGCACGATCTCAAGACCCCGATGACCGTGATCCGCTCGGGCATCACCTTGCTCGCCGACTTCGCGACGAAGGCCGGCAAGCGCGAGCACAACCGCACGTTCGAGCTGCTCGAGATGTCCACGGCCCGCCTTCAGCGCATGGTCGAGGACGTGCTCCAGCTCGCCAAGCTCGAGGAGATGTCGGGCCTGTCCTATACGGAGCTCGTGGAGATGAGCGCGCTGGCCCGCGCCTGCGCCAAGGATTTCGGCCTGATCGTGGCCGACCGCAAGCAGACGCTGGACCTGCGCCTTCCCGACGAGGCGCCGCCGCCCGTGCTCGGCGACCCGGGCCTGCTGCGCCGGGTGCTCGACAACCTCGTCCACAACGCGGTCGAGCATACGCCGAGCGGCGGCCGCATTTCCATAGAGGTGCGCTGCGAAGGCGCGAACGTTCTCGTCGAGGTCAGCGACTCGGGGCCCGGCGTTCCGCCCGAGGCGCGCGAGCAGCTCTTCCTTAAATTCTTCCAGCGGGACATGAAGCGCCACGTGGGCAACGTCGGCCTGGGGCTGGCCTTGTGCGAGAAGGTCGTCACGCGCCACGGCGGCGCGATCGGCGTCGGCGACGCCGCGGAAAAGGGCGCCCGGTTCTACTTCACGCTTCCCGTCGCGCCCGAGCCAGAAGCCGTCTGACCGAGCGCATCGGCAGGCCGGTCACGTTGTCGCGATCTCCGACGATGCGCGCGACCAGCGGATCGTGCCGGTCCTGAACGGCATACGCTCCCGCCTTGTCCATGTGCTTGCCCGCCAGGCGCCGCAGGCGGTCCGCGTCGAGACGGCGGGCGAAAACGACGGTCACCGCGACGTCGGTGTACACGCGTCGCCCGATCGCGAGCGCCGTGCCGGTGTAGACGCGCTGGGACCGGCCCGACTGGAGCGTGATCATGCGCACGGCGTCCTTCAGATTTTTGGGCTTGCCGAGTATTTCCCCCGCGCAGACGACGATCGTGTCCGCGCCGAGAACGGGATGGCCGGGATGGCGCTTCGCCACGTCGAGCGCCTTGAGCCGGGCGAGCTTGACGACGTGCCTCCGCGGATTCTTTTCGGAGATGTTCTCGTCCACGCCGCTCGGATCGACGGTAAAGCTCACGCCGGCCGCGCGCAGTATCGCGCGCCGCCGGGGCGAAGCCGAGGCGAGAATGAGCTTCAAAACAGCTCCGTGTAATCGCCCCATTTCTCGGTTCTTATATTCTCGGGCGTTATGCCGATCCGTTGGAGCCCGTCGCGCAGCTCCTGGACCATTTTGTTCGGTCCGCAGAGATAATAAACCGCCGCCGCGTCGTTCGCGGCGGCGAACACCGAGGCCGCCGTCCATCGGCCGATTTCGCCGGTCCAGTTCGAGGCGGCGCCGGGTTGCGTGATCTTCTCCTTGACGTCGATGCCGTTCATTCGCCAACCGTCGTATTCCGCGCGATAGAGCAGCCCCTCGGGCGTCTTCGCGGAGCAGCATAGCGTGATTTTTCTCGCGAGGCCCATCTCGCCGTTCAGCAGGCACATCGCCCGGAAAGGCGACAGCCCCGTGCCGCCCGCGACGAGCACCGCGTGCGGCGCCGAGCCGTCGTAGATCCATTTCCCGAACGGCCCGCGCACGACGAGCCCCCCCTCCGCGTGCGGCGCGAGCCCGCCGAGGCGCTCGGAGAAGGGCCCGACCATGCCGACCGTCACCTCGAAGTACTCGCGCGCCGCGTGCGGGGACGAGCACAGCGAGTACGCGCGCCAGGTCTTGGGATCGTCGGCGAAATGAAACATCAGAAACTGTCCGGGCGTGAAAGCGAAGCGCTCCGGCGAGGCGAAGCGGAAGGTTCGCGCGCCGGGCGCCTCGTCGCGCGCGGAGAGGAGGGCGGGCCAGAACGTCGGGTGCGCCGTCTTGGTCACTTGAGCGCGCCCGCGAGCCATTGAAGGTAGAGCTTGGAGCCGTCTTCGACCTTCAGCGCGAGCGCCTCGGGCACCGTATAAGGGTGGTGCGACGCGATCCAGCGCTTGAGCGCGGGCAATTTCGCCGCGGAGGTCTTCACGAGCAGGAGGCTTTCCGCGTCGCGGCACAGGCGTCCCTGCCAGCGGTAGTGAGACACGACGCCCGGGACGACGTTGACGCAGGCGGCCAGCCGCTCCGTCACCAGGCCTCGAGCGAGCAGCTCGGCCTTCTTCCCCCGCGGGGCGGTGATCAGCACGACGCGAAAAGCGCTCGCCACGGGCGTATTCTAGCGGTAGGTCAAAGACCCGACGACGTGGATCTTCAGCATGTTCGAAGCCTTGTGCTTCGCCGTGCCGCCGGCCGTGACGAGGGTCGTTTCCCCCTGCTTGACGACGCCGCTCTTCAGCAGGATGCGCTCGCCGTAGCCGAGCATCTCGTCGGTCGTCTTGCCGAGCGGGCAGATCATCGGCGCGATGCTCCAGTACAGCGCGAGCTGGTTGTACGTCGCCTTCAGCGGCGTCATCGCGACGATCGGCGCGTGCGGGCGGTACTTCGACATGATGCGCGCCGACCAGCCGGTCATCGTATAGACGATGACGGCTTTGGCTCCGGTGACGTCGCAGGCGTCGTGCGTCGCGCGCGCCAGCGCGTGCGCGAACCCGGTCTCCGGCGAGTCGAGCAGGCCGTGCGGGATCATGCGGTAGCGGAAGTTGGAGGCCTCGGCGCGGCGGATGATGTCGGCCATCACCGTCACCGTCTCGACGGGGTACAGGCCGACGGCGGACTCGCCGGACAGCATGACGACGTCGGCGCCGTCGTAGATCGCGTTGGCCACGTCGCTGGCCTCGGCGCGCGTCGGCTGGGCGTGGCTGATCATGCTCTCGAGCATCTGCGTGGCGACGATGGACAGCTTGCCGGCGTCGTTGGCCTTGCGCACGAGCATCTTCTGCAGGGCCGGAACCTCGGCGGCGGAGAGCTCGACGGCGAGGTCGCCGCGGGCGATCATGATGCCGTCGGCGGCGTCCAGGATGTCGTCGATGTGGTCGATCGCCAGGGGATGCTCGATCTTCGCGATGATGCGCGTCGGGGCTCCGGCCTTTTGGATGATGCGGCGCGCCTTCAGGATGTCGTCGGGCGAGCGCACGAAGGAGAGCGCCACGTGGTCGATGCCGCACTTGAGGCCCATCTCGAGGTCCTTCAGGTCCTTCGCCGTCAGCGCGGGCAGGTCGATGTCGGCGCCGGGCAGGTTGATCCCTTTGTGCTCCTTGAGGCGTCCGCCGATGAGGACCTCGCAGTCCACCCAGCCCGCGCCGGTCTTCAGCACGGTCAGGACGATCGAGCCGTCGTCGAGGCGAATCTCCATCCCCTTCTTCACGGTCTGCGGAAGCTTCTTGAAGCTGGTCGAGAACTCCTCGGCCGTGCCGGGGATGTCGGCGACGCTGATGCGCGTGCGCGCGCCCTTGCGCAGATCGATGGGCTCGCCGTTGCGCAGGCGGCCGACGCGCAGGCGCGGGCCCTGCAGGTCCATGACGACGGAGCAGGCGCGGCGGCTCTGGCGGGACATCGAGCGGATCATGTCGACGTTCTTCGCGAGCTCGCCGAGCGAGGCGTGCGAGCAGTTGAGGCGGAATGCGTCGACGCCGGCGGCGAGCAGGTCCAGCATCATCGCCGGCTTGGCCGAAACGGGGCCGAGCGTGGCGAGAATCTTGGTGAGCTTGGGGCGGGTCGTCGGCGGCTTGTGTTCGTGGGTGGCCATTAGTGTTTGAGTACCTTCCTTAGATTGACGCCGTTGGCGGGCGAGACGACGCCCTTTTCCGTGACGATCGCCGTGACGAGCGCGTGGGGCGTGACGTCGAAGCCGAAGTGATGAGCCTTCGCGCCCTTCGGCGCGATCTTGGTTCCGAAAATCTCCACGACTTCCTTGATCGAGCGTTCCTCGATCGGAATGTCGTCTCCGTGCTTCGTGCCGAGGTCGACGGTGGTGCTGGGCGCGACCACGTAAAAGGGAATCCCGTGATGCTTGGCGAGTATCGCCAGGCCGTAGGTGCCGATCTTGTTGCACACGTCGGCGTTCGCCGCGATGCGGTCGGAGCCCACGATCACCGCGTCGATCTTCTTCGTCTTCATCAGGTGGGCGGCCATGTTGTCGGTGATGAGCGTCGCGGGAATGCCCGCCTCCATCAGCTCCCACAAGGTCAGCCGCGCGCCCTGCAGGTAAGGGCGCGTCTCGCACGGATACACGTGGGCGACCTTGCCGGAGAGCCAGCCGGCCCGGATCATGCCGACCGCGGTGCCGATGCCGGCGGTCGCGAGCGCGCCCGCGTTGCAGTGCGTGATGACATTCGAATTTTTCTTGAGCAGGGCCGCGCCCTTCGTCGCCATCGCGGCGTTGAACCCGAGGTCGTCCTCGTAGTACTTCACGGCCGCGGCCGCCATGCGCTTGGACAGGGTCTCCTCGGGACCGGCCTTGGCCACC
>JAQTNG010000114.1 GCA_028714015.1 Elusimicrobiota bacterium
CGGCCATGTCCTGGGCGTTCTGCACGCTCGCGCCCGCGCGCAGCGCCGCCGAGGCGGCGCGGGCCTGCTCGGCGAGCGCCGCGTGCTCGCGCGCGGCTCTGGGAAGATCGCGCTCCCGCAGCGCCGCGTCGGCCTTCGGCAGGCCTTCCATGCCGGCCGCGGCCAGGCTCTCGGCGGCGGCCGCGGCCTGATCCGCGAGGCCGGGGTTGGCGCGCGGATCGTCGCGCATGGAATCGTTCCAGGCCATGAGCGCTCCCGCGGCGGCGGACCAAAGCCCCGCGACGGGCTTCGCGGCCTCGCGCGCCGTTTCCTCGTTTCCGGAGGCGGCGGCCTTCGCGGCCGCCTCGGCCGCGGCGGCCGCGCGGTCGAGCGCGGTCAGCGCCATCGAACGCGCCGCGAGCGCCGCGGTGTGCGCGGCGTCGACGTCGACGACCTCGACCGAGCCCTTTTCGGAGCGCGCGGACTGGGGCGGGACGGCGTCGTCGGAAGCCTCGAGCCAGAACTCGACGACGCTCCCCGGAGCGTAGTCGCGCAGCGCCAGCGACGCGTCGCCGAGCGTCTCCGCCGAGCCCCGCTCGAGCGGCAGGGCGCGGCGCGCGTCCCCTTTGCGCGAATGAACGACGAGCTCGAGGCGCGTCAGCGCGCCGTCGTCGCGCGCGGCATAGGCGATCGTCACCGCGTCGCGGGGGCCGGCCTGCAGCGGCACCTGGGGCGACAGGAGCTCGACGGAAGGCTTCGCGTCGCCGAGCACCGACAGCGCGTAGGCCGGCGGCGAGGGGTCCCGCCGCCCGTCCGCCGAGACGAGGAGGAGCGACAGCGACGCGTCCTCCTGAGCCAAAAAGCCGGCCGACCAGGAGCCGTCGCCGGCCTCCCGCATCGGGATCGGAGCGGGCAAAGCCGACAGGCGCAGGACGGCCGAGGCGAGCGGGGCCTCGGCGCCGCCGCGCACCGTCACCCAGTCGCCGCGCCGCGCGCGCACCGGGGCGTCCTCTCCGAGCACGAAGGTCTTGGCTCCTCGCGCGCCGTGCACGATCGCCTTCGCGTCCTTGAAGCGGGGGGCGGGCACCGCCCGCAGGCGCCGGGAGCTCGTGACGAGGTCCCGGCGGCGGGCGCGATAGTCGAGCGCGCCGGCCAGGGCGCCCGTTTCGAAGGAGGCGGAGCCCGCGTCGGCGGCGTCCCAGGGCGACGCGCGCCACGCTCCGCCCTCGCCGCGCGTCTCGAGCGAGAGATCGGCGCCGCGCAGGCCCTCCTTGAGGCCCTCCGGCGTGAGCCGCGCGGTCAAGGTGACCGACGCGCCCCAGTCCACGCTCGCGTCGCCGGGCAGCAGCACGACGAGGCGGTCGAGCGGCGCGTCGCGCCAGGGGGCGAGCACGCGCGTCCAGGCGCCGCGGGCGCCGACGGCGAGTCCCAGCGAAACGGCCGCGGCGAAAGCGCCGAAGCGGGCCGCGCGCGACGGCGTCCAGGTGTACAGCGGCGCGTCCGGAAGCTCCGCGGCCAACGCGTCGGCGCGCGCGAGATGCTCCCGGCGCAGCTCGTCGGACACGTCGCGGCCGCCGCGGTCTTCTCTCAGCGCCCACGCCGGGGCGAGCATCGGCCGAGTCTCGGGCCAGAGGCGCGCCGCGTCGGCGAAAATCGCCTCCCAAGCGCCCGCGCGCCAGGGCGCGATCAGACCCCGCCAGGCATGGAGGACGAGCGCCGCGGCGCAAGCCAGCCACGCGGCCGCCCGAAACGGCTGCGGCAAGGAAAGGAACCGGTCGGCCGCGGCCAAAGCCCCCGCGGCGGCGAGCCCCCACCCCAGCGCGCGGGCCGAGGCTTCGAGAACGAGGGCTCGGCGGCGCTGGGCGCGCCATGCGAGGGCGCGTTTTTCAAGGCTCATTCCAGCAGTGTAGCCAAAAGCGTTTCGGCCGCGCCAGGGCGGGCGGCGTTTAAACGGCTTCGGGGACGCGCGGCGAGGAAAGGCGGTCTTCGGCCTCGCGCACGTCGCGCAGGGCCTGGCGGCGGCGGTCGATCGAGAGCTCGGGCAGGCGTTTCTTGTCGTGGTCGCGCTCGATTTCCATCAGGATGTCCTCGGCGCGCACCGAATCCGCGTAAGGGCGGGCGTGGAACAGCGAATGCCAGCCGGCCTGGATTTCGTTCACCGCGTCCCACTCGTGAAGGATCGTCTCGAGGAGGGTTTTGAGCACCATGCCGACGCCCACGAGGCCTACCGTGAGGGTGAACATGAACTTGATGTACATCTCCATGGAGCTCATATCGACATTGTAGCCGCGGGACCGGTCCGGCGCACGGGCCGACAGGGCCCGGGGACGGGAGCCCGAGGACCTACCGTGAAATAGGCCATAGGGCCTAGATCGACCTCATGCGCCGCCCGTAGCCCGCGGCGAGCGCGGCCATGCACACCGCCATGCCCGCGGTAGTCCAGGCCACTCCGAGCCGGGAGGCGAGGCCTCCCGCGACGAAGCTTCCGAAGGGCGAGAGGCCGATGAAGATCATCGAGTAAAAGCTCATGACGCGGCCGCGGTGGCGGTCGTCGGACAGCTCCTGGAGCGCGGTGTTCGCGCCGGCGAGCACGCGGATCGCGAACCAGCCGATCAGCGCCATGAAGAAGCAGGACAGCCAAAAATGACGGGACCACGCCATGCCGGCCAGCGCCAAGGCCATCCCGGCCGTGCCGGAGACGATCTCGGCCCCCACTCCCGCCGCGCCCCGCCGCCTGGCCAGGGCCAAGGCCCCGATCATCGCTCCGAGGCCCGAGAACGAGGACAGTATGCCGAGCCCTTTGACGCCCGAATGCAGGACGTCCTCGGCGAAGACCGGCATCAGCGTATAGACCGGAAGGCCCGCGATGCCCACGACGCTGAGCGCCAGGAGGACGAGGCGGATCGGCTCGTTGGCGAAGGCGTAGGACATGCCGTCGCCGATCTCCTGCCAAGGCCCGCCGCGCGGCTCGGGCGGCGGAGGCTGGCGAACCTCGCGCATCGCCCTCAGCGCTACAAGGACCGCCACGTAGCTGAGGGCGTTGATCGCGAAGCAGCCCGCCTCGCCCGCCCACGCGATCGCGAGGCCCGCGAGAGCCGGGCCGACGATGCGCGAAGCGTTGACGACGGTCGAGTTGAGCGCGATCGCGTTGTGCCGGTGGTCGACGGGCACCAGCTCGCCGATCAGCACCTGGCGGGCGGGCATGTCGAACGCGTTGACCACGCCGAGGCCGAGGGAGAGCGCGAACACGTGCCAGACCTGGATGTGCCCCCCCCAGGTCAGAAGCGCCAGCAGCGCGGCCTGCACCATCGCCAGGAACTGCGTGCGCTTGACCAGGCGCAGGTGGTCGGCGTGGTCCACGGCGAAGCCCGCGTAGAAGCCGAGTATGAACACCGGGAACTGGCCGACGAGGGCGACGAGGCCGAGCATCAAAGGATCCCTCGTCAGGCGGTAGACGAGCCAGGCCTGGGCGGTGTTCTGCATCCAGGACCCGATCAGCGAGACGAACTGGCCGAAGAAGAAGAGCCGGAAATTCCGGTGGCTCAGGGCCGAGAACATATCTCCGAGGCGCGGTCGAGCAGGGCCGCCGCGCGCGGCGAAAGAGGTTTCGCGTCCAGAAGCTCCGTCAGCTGCGCCGGCGTGCGCGCGCCCAGAACCGCGCTCGCGACGAACGGCTTGCCCAGTATCCAGCCGAGCGCCGCCTGAGCGCAGGTCGAGCCCTCGAGCGCCGCGACGGCGCGCAGGACCTTGACCAGCGCCGCGCCGCGCTGAGCCTCGACATAAGGGAAGGCGTCGGGGGTCGCGCGGCGCCCGGAAGCGCCCGCCGCCGCGTACTTCCCGCTGAGCAATCCGCCCGCGAGAGGGCTCCAGGCGAGCAGCCCCACGCCTTCGCGCTCCGCGACCGGCACGAGGTCGTTTTCGCAAAACCGGGCGGCCAGGCTGTACTGGACCTGGTCGAAGGCGAAGCGTCCGCGCGCGGACTCAAGCTGAGGCCCCGAGAAGTTCGAGCAGCCGAGGACGCGGACCTTGCCGGCTTTGACGGCCGATTCGAGCGCCTCGAGGGTCTCGGCGAGCGGGACCTCGAAATCCCAGCCGTGCGGCATGTACAGATCGACGTAATCCGTCTTAAGCCGCTTGAGGCTGCCGTCGAGCGCGCGCTTGATCCAGCGCGCGGACAGCCCTCCCGTGGACGGATCGTCGAGGTTCATCTGGCCGAGAAGCTTGGTCGCGAGCAGGACCTTCTTGCGCCGGCCCTTGAGCAGGCGGCCGAGCATCTCCTCGGCGGCGCCGCGCCCGTAGATGTCCGCGGTGTCGAGGAGGTTAATGCCGCGCTCGAGCGCCAGATCGATCAGCGAGGAGGCGGCCTTGTCGTCGAGCGCGCCGATCTTGTGCCAGTCCGCGCCGAAGTTCATCGTGCCCAGCGAGAGCGCGGACACCTGGAGGCCGGACCGGCCGAGCGGATTCTTCTTCACGCCGAGATTCTATCAAACGATGAAATCATCGAACCGGCCGCCCCTCGCCGTCGCAAATTCTTTACCCGCCGCTCCTATGCGCCCCGGGCGCGCCTTTGATAGCCTCGGCCCCGTCGCTCAAACCCAGGAGAATCCCCCATGAAGACCATGATCGGTTCGGCGTTGTGCCTCGGCCTGCTGCTGGCCTCCGGAAGCGCTTACGCGGCGAAGGCCCCCAAAGCTTGCGCCGTCTCCGACGTCGCCAAGCTCAAGGAGCATTTCGAAAAGCACGTGACCTATCCCGCCAAGGGCAAGGCGATCAAGGCGGCGTGCAAGAAGGAGATGCCCAACGAATTCCCCAAGTCCGAGCATTCGTGCATCGACAAGAAGCTCAAGAACGGCGTCGAATACAAGAGCGCGGAGGAAGTCTACAAGGCCCTCGGCATCGAATAAGGCGAACCGGGACCGAGCCCGCGGCTCAGTGCGCGCGCTTCTTGTAGTGGCCTTTGTGGTCCGGCTTGCGGTGGTACGGCGACGGGGGCTTGGCCGCTATTGAAGGAAGCGGGGCCGCGGGCTTGGCGTCCTCGAAGGTCTCGGGCGTGAGCAGGCACAGGAAGCGGGCGATGATCTCCTTGAGATCCATCTCGTCGGTGGCCAGCTCCCAGTCGGGGCCGAGGAATTCGGCGGCGCGGAAATACTTATCCTTCTCCTGGAAGGCGGCGAGAATTTTGGTCACCTTCTTGGCGCCGATCTCCTGACGGGTGGGGATCTTCCCCTCCTTCATCCGGCTCTTCGTCATGTACTCGATGCGGCTGATCATGTGGCGGTTGGTCGGGCTGACGAGGCTGATCGCCAGGCCCGCCTTGCCGCTGCGCGCCGTGCGGCCGATGCGGTGGACGTACACGTCCATCTCGCGCGGGATCGAGTAGTTGATCACGTGCGTCAGGTCCTTGACGTCGAGCCCGCGCGACGCCACGTCCGTGCAGATCAGGAGGTTGACCTTCTTCTCGCGGAACGCGTTCATCGTGCGGTCGCGGTCGTGCTGGGTCTTGTCGCCGTGCAGCGTGTCGACCTTATAACCCCGGTTGATCATGGCCTGCGCGACGTCCATGACGAGGGCCTTCGTCTGGCAGAACACGAGGCCGTAGAAGTCGTCGGCGGACTCGATGAGCGTGACCAGGAGCTCCGGCTTGTCGGACTCCCGGGCGAGGTAGTAGATCTGCTCGACGGTGGTCGACAGCATCTCGCCGCGGTTGATCTGAACCTGCTTGGGCTTGCGCAGGTAGGTGTCGGCCACGCGCCGCACGCCCGGGCTCATCGTCGCCGAGAACAGCCAGATGTGCCCGGTCTCGCGAGGGGTCGCCTTGAGTATTTTTTCCAAATCTTCCTTAAAACCCATCGAGATCATCTCGTCGGCCTCGTCGAGAATGACGGTCTTGACATTAGCGAGCTTCAGCGCGCCGCGGTCGATGAGGTCGATGATGCGTCCCGGGGTGCCGACGACGATCGCGGCGCCGTGCTTGAGGCCGTCGAGCTGGGCGGCGTAGCTCGTGCCGCCGTAGATCGGGACCGCCTTGACGCCCTTGTGCTTGCCGAACAGGTTGATCTGGCCGGAGACCTGGACGGCGAGCTCGCGTGTCGGGCAGAGGATCAGGCCCTGGACGTGCTTCTTGGCCGTGTCGATCTGCTCGAGCAGCGGAATGCCGAACGCCGCGGTCTTGCCGGTGCCGGTGGCGGCCTGGCCGATGAAGTCCGTGGGGGCGCCGAGGAGGATCGGCAGCGCCTGCTGCTGGATCTCGGTCGGCGCGCTGTAGCCCAATTCCGCGATCGCGCGGGCCAGCGGGGCGCTCAGCTTCAAGTCCTCGAATGATTTCACTCCGTACATTCTACACCTTCCGAAGCCTTGACAGGACCCGCCGCGCGTTCCATAATGAACGTGGCCATGGAAGAGAACACCCCGTCTTCACCGTCCTATCTCGCGAAGCTGAAAAGCTCGCTCAGCGATCCGCGCGCGCTGCTCCTCGTCGCGCTCGTGCTGGCGGTGACCGCGGCCGGATCGGCCGTCTACAAGAAGCTCTATCTCAAGCCCATCCTCGCGATGGCGGAGCTCCGCTATCAGTCGCATATGAGCCTGATGCGGCTCTACGACCTGCAGATGGAGTATCGCCGGGGGCACGGGGCCTACGCCAACAATCTCGACGCGCTTCTCGCCACGGCGCCCGACGGCGCCCAGCTTCGCGAGAGGCTGAAGGCGTCCATGGACATCAACACCCTGGCCGTCATCGGCGACGAGGACCGCTTCCGGCTCGAAGCCAACGTCCTCGACCCGCAGCGCACGTCGGTGAAGATTCGAGGCCCGCTCGGCGAGCGCTGAGACGGAAGGCCTCGGCATGTCTTCGTTCCGTCTGCGCTCCTCGTTCAAGCCCGCCGGCGATCAGCTCGACGCCATCGCCACGCTCATCTCGCGCATCAAGGAAGGAGCCCCCGCGCAGACCTTGCTCGGCGTCACCGGCTCCGGCAAGACCTTCGCGATGGCCAACGTCGTGGCGCAATTGAACCGGCCGACTTTGGTGCTGTCCCCCAACAAGGTGCTCGCCGCCCAGCTGTACGCCGAGTTCAAATCCTTCTTCCCCGACAACGCGGTCGAATTCTTCATCTCCTACTACGACTACTACCAGCCCGAGGCCTACGTCCCCTCGAGCGACACCTACATCGAGAAGGACTCGTCGGTCAACGACCGCATCGACCGGCTTCGGCTCAAGTGCACGAGCTCCCTGCTCGCGCGCAAGGACGTGCTCGTCGTCGCGTCGGTCTCCTGCATCTACAACATCGGCTCGCCGGAGGCCTACCAGAACCGCACCGTGCCGCTCGAGGTCGGATGGAAAACGACCCGGGACGAGCTGATCAAGCAGCTCGTCGACGTGCATTATGAGCGCAACGAAATGGAGTTCGTACGAGGGAAATTCCGGGTCAAAGGCGGGGTCGTGGACATTTTCCCCGCCTACATGGAGACCGCGCTTCGCGCCACGCTCGATGACGACGGCGTATCGTCCCTGATCGAGTTCGATCCCCTCACCGGAACGAAGATAAAGGACCTCCAACGGGAGTGGGTCTATCCAGCCAAACATTTCGTCACCGGCGGCCCCGAGCGCGAGCGCGCGATCGCCGCCATCGAGACGGAACTCGCCGAGCGCATGGCCTGGTTCAAATCGCAAGGCAAGCTGCTCGAGGCCCAGCGCCTGGAGCAGCGCGCCCATTACGACCTCGAGATGCTGAGGGAGATGGGCTTCTGCCACGGCATCGAAAATTATTCCAGGCACCTCTCCGGGCGGCCGCCGGGCGAGCGGCCCTTTTGCCTTATCGACTTTTTTCCCAAGGACTATCTCCTCGTCGTGGACGAGTCCCACGTCGCGATCCCGCAGATCGGCGGCATGTACGAGGGCGACCGCGCGCGCAAGCAGACGCTCATCGATTTCGGCTGGCGCCTGCCGTCCGCGCTCGACAACCGCCCGCTCAAGTTCGCGGAGTTCGAGACGCTCGCCGGCCAGACGGTGTTCGTATCCGCCACGCCCGGCCCCTACGAGCTCCGCAAGACGCAGGGCGAGATCGTCGAGATGGTCGTGCGGCCGACCGGCCTCGTCGACCCGGAGACGATCATCCGGCCGTCCGAGGGCCAGCTCGAGGATCTGATCGTCCGCCTGCGCGACCGCGTCGCGAAGAAGGAGCGGGCGCTGATCACGACCTTGACCAAGCGCACCGCCGAGGATTTGGCCCAGTTCCTGACGACGAAAGGCCTGAAGGTCCGATACCTTCACTCCGACATCGACTCGCTCGAGCGCATACAGATTCTGCAGGATCTCCGGTCGGGCGTCTTCGACATCCTGGTCGGAATCAACCTCCTGCGCGAAGGCCTCGACCTGCCCGAGGTGTCCCTCGTCGCGATACTCGGAGCCGACCATGAGGGCTTCCTGCGCTCCGAGACGACTTTGATACAGATCTCGGGCCGCGCCGCGCGCAACGTCGGCGGCCAGGTCATCCTCTACGCCGACACGGTGACCGGCTCGATGAAGCGCGCGCTCGACGAGATGGACCGGCGCCGCGTGAAGCAGCTCGCCTACAACAAGGAGCACGGGATCACGCCGAAGACCATCGTGAAGGCGGTGTCGGAGCTCGAGGAGTTCCAGAGCACCGCCAAGCGCGAGGGCCTGATGCTCCTGCGCGACGCCGAAAGGCCGCTGACGGCCAAGGACCTGCCGACGATCATCGCGGAGGTCGAAACCCGCATGCGCGCCGCGGCCGACGCGCTCGACTTCGAGGCGGCCGTCCTGCTGCGCGATCAGCTCTTCGAGCTGAAGGGCATGTCCGCGAGCCGCCCCTCGAGCGGACGCGCGAAGAAGAAGCGCTAGCTCAGGCCGGGCGGACCACGGCGCGGCGTATCTTGCGGCGCGCGCGCACGAGGAACCCCTCCCGCCGCACCTTCGCGAACGGCGTCCAGCCGGACTTGCGGCCCACGAACAGCCACGGCATCAGAAGTTTGGCGATCACGCGCGCTCCGTGCGGCGACGGCGACAAATCTAATATCTTTTATCAGCTTCCCTAATATTTGTCAATAGCAATTATTACAACGGCGCTCATTCCGGATTCGCGGCCCTAGGCGTTGTAGCTTTCGGCGTGCTGGCTGAGGTCGAGGCCGGCCTCTTCCTGCTCGGGACGCACGCGCAGCGTGATCGCCGCGTCGCAGGCCTTGTAGATGAGCCACGAGCCGCCGAAGGAGTAGACTCCGACGATGAGGATCGCCGCCAGGTGGTGCAGGAAGACGGTCGGGTCGCCGTGGATGAGCCCGACCTTCTCGGCGAACACGCCCGTCGCGATCATGCCGACGATGCCGCCGACGCCGTGGCACGGGAAAACGTCGAGCGTGTCGTCGAGCTTCGTGCGCGCCTTGCGGTGCACGGCCATGTTGCTGACCAGGCTCGCGATCGCCCCGATCGCGAGGCTCTGCCCGACGCTGACGTAGCCGGCCGCGGGCGTGATCGCGACGAGGCCGACGACCGCGCCGACCGCGGCGCCCAGCGCCGACGGGCGGCGGCCGCGCACGGCGTCGAACAGCACCCAGGCCAGCATCGCGGACGCCGACGCGGTGTTGGTGGTCATGAACGCGAGCACGGCCGTCTCGTTGGCGGCCAGCGCCGAGCCCGCGTTGAAGCCGAACCAGCCGAACCACAGCATGCCGGTGCCGAGCAGGACGAACGGGATGTTCGCGGGGACGTAAGTGGTCCCGGGAGCGTGCTCCTTGCGCGGCCCGAGGAACATCGCGCCCGCCAGCGCCGCGAAGCCGGCGGTCATGTGGACGACCGTGCCGCCGGCGAAGTCGAGCACGCCCCACTGCCGGAGGAAGCCGTTCGGATGCCAGGTCCAGTGCGCGACGGGGCAGTAGATCAGCAAGGTGAAGAGCACGATGAAGATCAGATAGCTCATGAAGCGCACGCGCTCGGCGAACGAGCCCGTGATCAGCGCCGGGGTGATGATCGCGAACTTGAGCTGGAACAGCGCGAAGAGCGCCAGCGGGATCGTGGGGGCGAGACCCGGCTGCGTCGCCCCGCCGACGCCGCGGAACATGAAGTAGGTCAGCGGATTGCCGACGAAGCCGCCGATCGAGTCGCCGA
>JAQTNG010000115.1 GCA_028714015.1 Elusimicrobiota bacterium
CGGTCGCGATAAGCGCGGGAGCCAGGCCCGCGTAGTCGAGCAGGAGCCCGAGGAACAGCGCGCCGATGGATTCGAACGCGACGTCCACCATGAACACCGCGCTCTCGATGCGCGCGAGCTTGTCGTCGTCCATCTGCGCGCGCTTGACCGGCTCCATCACGATGCCGACCGGCGTGTGGAAGTACTGCACGGTGAACAGCACCCCGGCGATGATCGCGAGGTTGACCCAGAACATCCCGGCCGTCAGGTACACCGGGGCCAGCAGCGCCCAGAACAGCAGCGAGGCGAAGGCGGCGTGGCGGTAGAAGCGGCCGTGCCCGACCGCCTCGATGATCGCGTCGCCCTTCTCCCCCTCGAGGCGCGCCGAGGGGATGAAGCGGCCGACGTACTCGACGGAGAACAGGAGCCCCATCACGCCGCCCGCGGTCGCGACCTGAACGAGCAGGAGCGACGGCAGGAAGTGCACGGCGGCGATCGCCCCGGCGCCGGCGGCGAGCACTCCGGCCGGAAGCCAGGATTCGAGCCGCTTCAAGACGCGCGCGACGGCGGCGAGCGCGGCGAGCCCGGCGGGCGCGGCGGCGGCCCAGAGCGGCATCGCCAAGGCCGCCGGGGCCTTGCCGAGCGCGTCGGTGATCAGGCTCGGAATCAGCACGAAGGGCAAGGCGTCGATCAGCAATACTTCAAGAGCCATCACGCCGGTCAGTATCCGCAAAGTCCGATTGCGCAGGATGAACGCCAACCCCTCCATCGGCTTGTAGCGCTCGAGCACGTCGGCCAGGCCCGTCTTCCCGGCGCCGGCGCGCGCGGCCTTGAGCGCCCTGGGCAAAGCGAACAGGCCCTTGAGCAGCGCGAACGGCAGCAGGGCGGCGCCGGCCAGAGCGACGAGCATCTCGCGCCCGGCCCACAACGCCCGGGCGGCGTGGCCGGCCGGGAAATTCGGACGCGTATAAGGGAAAACGGAGCGGAAGGACCAGGTCATGATCAGGGTCAAGGGATGAACCATGCTGGCGAACAACGCGCCCATGAAGGCGGCTGTCTGCGCCGCGAATCCCAGCGGGCCCAGCTTGTCGTTGCCGGGAAAGCGCGCATCGCGAATCATGAACCAATAAAACGGGATCGACGCGAGGAGCAGGGCGCCGTACACGCCGTACGCCATCGCGTAGCCGCCGAGGCCCAGCGTCGTCACCATCAGGCCCACGGCCCAGCCCGCGACGATCGGCATCAGCATGCCCGCGACCGAGTCCCACTTGCCGAGCGTGGCGGCGGCGTCCTTGTTGAGCTTCTCGTCCTTGCCGAGGAAGGACTTGCGCGCGGCGCCGTCGGCGACGATCATCGCGCTCTGGAAGATCGGGTTGACCGCGATGATCAAGGCCAGGACCGTGAAATGCAGGCCGCCGGACATGAACAGCAGCGGAATCGACGCCATCAGCAGCGCGCGCGCCAAGGAAGTCGCGACGAACACGACGCGGTAGTCGGTCTTGTCTATCAGGTAGCCGATCGGCAGGAGGTTGACGACGGCCATCGAGCCCATGTGGATGTTGCGCACGAGGCCCATCGCGGCCGTGCCCATGCCGAGCGCGTCCTTCACGAGGAACGGCAGGCTCAGGACGTGAAAGTTCACGCCGAATACGGTCGTGATGTGATGACCCCAGAACAGGCCCCACAGCGAGCGCGGCAGCCGGCTTTTGGCCGCCGGCGCCGGCGGCGCCGGCGCGACGGCCGCATGCGGGGCCCGCGCCTTCTCGAGTTCGCCGCCCTTCGGGGCCGCGGAATCGGACGCGGCGGGCCCGGCGACCTCGTCGAGCGCGCGCGGGCGGGCGAGGCCTTGGTCGAAGAGGATCGCGGCGTCCTCGCCGGTCGTATGGGCGGTGAAGGTCTTGGGGGTGACGGCCGAGGCGATCGCCCTCGCCGCGGCGACGCGGGCGGGCGCCGGGGCCGCGGGGCGCGCCGCGAGAGGCTCGACGGCCCGCGGCATCGGCGCGGCGGCGGCGAGAACGGATATCAGAGGGGCCGGGGCGAACGGCGCGGACGGAGTTCCGTGAAGCGACGCCTGGGGCAAGGTCCCGTTCAGAGAAGGCGCGGAAACATCGAGCTTCACGGATCCGACGGAGCCGGCGGCGCCGGGAAGGCCGGCCCTCGCGGCCGGCGAGGCGATCACCTGCGCGCACGCCTCGTAAAAACGCCCGCCCGGGGCGAGCTGGGCCAGCGAAACGATCAGGACGGACGCGATCAGGCGGCGAATCATCGGGGATAGTCTAGCGCGCCCCCCTCTCGCGCTCCTAGGGCCCTTCGGTCGCCCGCGAGCCGGGTCCTTAGGCCCCTCGATGCGCGCAGCATACAAAGGCAATGAATCATTTACGCCGCGTTTATGGACCGAGCCCTCCCCGTCCGTTTATAATCAAAATCGCCGGATCGACAGCGACGTGGGAGGATTTCATGATGAATATCGTCAGCCGGAAAGGTTGCGCCGTAGGCGTCGGGCTGTTGGCCCTTCTCGCGTGCGCGACGGCGGGTGAAGGGAGCAAGGCCCACGCGAAATCCGCGGCGGCCGCGCCTCAAAGCGCGTCCGCCCGCCCGGGCGAGACGCCGGAATCGATCATTAAGAATTGGGCGCCGCGCTCGCGGACCACGGCCCGGCTCATGCTCGAGAAGTACGGCAAGCCCGCCCAGTTCGATCGCAACACCCTGGTCTGGTTCAACAACGGCGAGTGGAAGAAGACCATCGTCCATCGCAAGATCTACCGCCACGACCCCGCCGGCAAGCGCCAGGACTTCCTGGAGCAGACCGTCGGGTATCTGGTCCCCGCCGACAAGCTCGCCGACCTCAAGCGCTTCAACCCGATGGTCGAGGCGAGCCTGACCGCCGGCGAACTGACCTTCGCGTCCGACAGCGAGTCGAAGAATCGCCTGGCGCTGAACCTGGCCGAGGAGATCGTCACCGGCAAGCGGGGAGTGGCCGACGCTCGCGCCTTCTTCCTCAAGACGACGAGGCTCGCCGCGTCCGGGAAATCCTCATCCTATCTCGATAAGCTCCAGTTCGAGGCCGACAACTCGCTCTACATGACTCCGACGGGCGCGGACCAGTGACCCGCGCCGCCGCGATCCTGTTGGTCGGGCTGCCGCTGTTGGCGCGCGCCCAGTCGCCTCCCGCGCAGCCCGGCCTGAGCGGGATAGGCGCGAGGGCCGACTCCGCGACCAGCGCCGTGATCACGTGGACGACGGACCAGGCCGCGGACGCGGAGGTGGACTACGGGCTGAGCACGGCCTATGGCGGCTCGGCTTCCGCGATCGGCCCGCCCGCCGAAAGCCACAGCGTGGTCTTGAGCGGGCTGGCGGCGGGCGCGCTCTATCACTACCGCGTCAAATCCCGCAACGCCGGCGGATTGCTCTCCGTCTCGGGCGACTTCACCTTCACGGCCGTCGTTCCGCCGCCGCTCGCCCCGGCCCCGGCCGTCGCCGCGCCGCTCGTCTTGATCATGAATCCTCCCCAGGGAGCTTTCGTGTCGGGCGTCGTGACGATCTCGGCCAACGCGACCTCCGGCGCGGGAGTCGCGGCCGTGCAGTTCCTGCTCGACGGCCTCGATCTCGCCCCGCCCCTGGCCTCCGCGCCCTATACCTTCAGCTGGAATACCGCGTTCGTCGCCGACGGCGGGCACGGCCTCGCCGCCGTGGCCCGCGACGCCGCGGGGCGCGCCGCGACGTCGCCCATCGTCCCCGTGACGGTGGACAACACGCCGCCCGCCATCAGCGAGGTGTCGGCCGCCGCGGTGAGCGCGTCCGGCGCGGTCATCCTCTGGAAGACGAACGAGCGCTCGAACTCCCAGGTGGAATACGGGCCGACGCCGGCCTACGGCCAGTCGACGCCCTTGAACGCCTCCTTGGTCGTCAACCGCGGGGTCCCGCTGACCGGGCTCGCGCCGGACACGCTCTATTACTACCGCGTCAAATCCCGCGACGCCGCCGGCCTTCTCTCCGTCTCGGGGGACAACATCTTGACCACGACCGGAGCGTCGGGGGGCGTTTCGGCCGCGGCCGGCGCCGCCGCGACGCAGGGCGATTCCGCGGCCAAGGCTCCGCAGAAAACGCTGACCCCCGCTCTGGCCGACGGCATCAACGACAGGGCGGTCTTTGGTCCCGAGGCGCGGGAGGTGTCGATCGTCGATCTTCACGGCAGACGGGTGTTTCACGAAACCTCGGCCGGCCCCGCCATCGTCTGGAACTGCCGCGACGGCTCCGGGAGCGTCGTGCCTTCGGGAGTTTACATCGCGAGCATCGTGACCCGCGATTCCCGGCGCCTCTACCAGAGCTTCACCGTCGCCAAGTAGGGGTCCGCGGGCCGCTTCGCGCCTCCGAGCCTGGACAGACCGGCGCGGGTCGGCTAAACTATGGGCATGAGGCGCGCGCCCCTTCTCGCCCTGATCATGGCCGCGGCTTGCGCGCATCCGCGCCCGGTGCTGTATCCCGACGAGCATCTCAAGACGCTCGGCGCGCCGGCCGCCCAAAAGGACGTCGACGAGTGCCTGGCCCAGGCGAAGGAGTACCTCAAGGCCAACCCCGCCAAGCGCGTCGCGCGCCGCATCGGCGGCGGCGCGGTCTTCGGCGCGGTGATGGGAACCGTGTTCGGCGCGTTCACGGGAGATTTCGGGCGCGCGATCGGCCAGGGCGCGGCGGTCGGAGCGGCCGCGGGCCTCGCTCACGGCGCCTACGAGGCGGGCTCGCCCGACGAGATTCAGCGCGCGTACACGCAGCGCTGCCTCGCCGAGAAGGGCTGGTCCGTCATCGGCTGGAAATAGCCTAAGCGCCGCGGAACGGGCGCCTGCGTTCCGACGCGTTCAGGCCCTGATACGCCAGGAAGTCCGTCACGATCTTCTCTTCCGCCTCGCGCCAGGCCGTTTCCGGCGCCTCCGCTCCGAGCTCGAGAGAGCCGCCGGCGATCATGCCGTGCCCGCCGCCGCGATTGCCTCCGCCGAGGATGCGCTTGAGCAGCCGTCCCGCCCCCGCCCCGGGATCGTTGGCCCTTAAGGACACGTGCAGGCGCCCGTGATAGCGCGCGGTCACGATGGACCACTGCATCTTCTCGAGGGTCAGAAGGAAGTCGGCCATCTGCGCCACGCTGTCCGGCGTGGCGACCTCGCCGAGGTTGGCGCCGACGACGCGGCCGGCCACGAAGGCTTCCCTAACCGCGTGAGCCAAAGTCATGAAGAACTGCTCCGAGCGCTGGGGGTAGGAGATGCGCCACAGCGTCCGCATGTTCGCCTTCGGCCACAAGGCCTGGTAGGCCTCCATGTCGCGCCGGGTCGCCTCGCGGCCCAGGTTCTGCGTCTCCGAGCCGATGCCGTAGACGATCGCGGTGGCCAGCCGTCCCGGAATGCGGACGCCGGAAGCCATGAGGGCCTCGACGAGGATCGTCGTCGTGGCCCCCACCTTCTCGTCGATCAGCGCCAGGTCGGCGTGCGTGTCGGCGTGCCGCGGGTGATGGTCGAGGATAAGGTCGGGGATGCGCCGCGGGGGGCAGCGGTTGTTCTTGAAGGGAGGCTGGGTGTCCACGAGCGCCAGATGCTTGACGCCCGCGAGCTCGCCCTTGCGCAGCGGCCGCGCGGGCACGAGCAGGCGCTCGGCCATCATGCGGTTCTCGGCGCGGCCGATCATGCCGCCGTACACGATGCGCGTGCTGATCTTTCCCACGGCCTGAGCGAGGTGGGCGAGCGCCCAAGCGCTCGCGAGCGCGTCGGGGTCGGGATGGTCGTGCGTCAGGATCGTCAGCGGCGACAGCGACCGGCCCCGCTCGGTCAGCAGCTTGACGAGGCGGCGCGCGTGGAAGCCGGGCTTCATCGTCCCGCTCCGAAGCCGACGAAGAACACCCAGAGCAGGATGGACACCGCGGTCGCGATCGCCTTCTCGCGCATGTTCTCGGTCAGGAAGTGATAGAGATAGTTCTGCGGGGTCTTGGGCAGGTGCTTGGTCAGGAAGATCTCGATGCCGTCCTGAAGCTCCTCGAGGTCCTTGACCGGCACCAGGTCCCCGCGCAGGGCGAAGGAGATGGTGCCCGTCTCCTCGCTGACGACGAGGCACATCGCGTCGCAGCGCTCGGACAGGCCGAGGGCCGCCGAGTGCCGCGTGCCGAGGTTGGTGATCTTGGAAAAGTCCTTGGACAGCGGAAGCTGGGCGCCGAAGCGCGACACCCGCCCCTGCTCCACGATGAACGCCCCGTCGTGCCCGAGGGAGTGCGAATCGAAAATGCTCTTGAGGAGCGCCTCGGAGAGATCGCCGTTGAGGTCCCAACCGCCCTCGACGTGGCGGTCGAGCGGATCGAGGCCGCGCAGGACGACGAGCGCGCCGATGTGCTCGCGCGCGAGGTCGCCGAGCGAGCTCACGAGAATCTCCACCTGCCGGTGGGTCGGAGCGGCCTTGAGCACGCCGCCGGTGAGGCTCCAGATCGCGATGCGCTCGAACATCGAGCGGATCTCCTCCTGGAAGATGACGATCACCGCGACGATGAAGACCGCGAAGAAGCCCTGGAAAAGACGGACGGTCATGTACATGCCCGAGACGAAGGCCACGGCGTACACGACGACCATCAGGAGGAGCCCCAGCGCCACGAACGCGGCCTTCGTCCGCTTGAACCACAGCATGATGCCGTACACGAGCGTGCCCACGAGGAGCATGTCCATGATGTCGGCGAAGACGATGGGTTTTAAGCCGGGAGGCATTACGGAGCCCAGTATAGCGGAAGAAGCACCGCCTGGCCAGGGGGCGGGGCGCTATACACGCATGTTCAGGGGAACGACCTCGAGCATCATGCCCCAGTAAAGGGCCCAGAACATCAAGGTCTCCGCGCAGCACACGCGGACGGCCGCCCGGGAGGCGGTGCCGTCGGAGAGCGGCGAGTCGCCGCGCTCGAGCCCGTAGGCCATCCAGACGCACAAGAGGATCAGAACGTGCAGCGGCGCGAACAGGAAATAGGTCGCCGAGTACAGGAGCAGCACGCTCAGGCAGTGCCGGACCTCGCTGAGGTTCGCCGCGAAGATGGCCAGGAGGTTGATGCCCCACACGCCGCTCAACGCCTTTTCGGATAAGCTCATGCCCACAGTGTAGCCGCCGGGGCGGGGCGGCCGCGACCCAATAAAGGGCGAACGAAAAGTTAAGGCATCGCCAAAGCGATCGCGGCCTCGAGAAGCTTCACCGCGACGCTGTCGGCCAGCTCGCGCCCGTACCGGGCGAGGAAGGCCCCGGTCAGAAGGGCCATGCACAGCACCATGCAGAGGAGCATCATATACTCGACGGAGGCCTGGCCGCGGGGGGCAGGCCGGTTCGGGGTGAGCCGCTTCACCCCTACAGGGTATCCCCCCGCCCGTCGGAAAACCAGGGCCCTTAGGGCCAGACCGGCTTGGAAGGGACCTTCGGCTTGTCGCCCAGCAGCTCGGGCATGTCCCAGATCATGTCCTTGCGGGTGTAGGACGCGATCTCGACCTCGTTGGCGTCCATGTGGATCGCGTCCACGGGGCAGGCCTCGACGCAGTAGCCGCAGAACACGCACATGCCGAGGTCGATCTGGAAGGTCTTCGCGCGCTTCTCCACCGTCACGTCCGGCGCGTTCTCGGCCGTGATGCGGATGCACTTCGCGGGGCAGATCGTCTCGCACAGAAGACAGGCCGTACAACGAGGAAAGCCGTCCTCGCGTTTCAGCAGTCGATGGCGGGTGCGCGCGCGCTTCCCGAGCACGGCGGGGTCCTCGGGGTATTGAATGGTGACGGCCCCGGGCAGGAAGCCTTTGACGCCGACGGCCCGCATCGCGTGCCGGAACAAGTTGACGAACAGGTGGCGGAAGGTCAGCGCGAGACCTCTGCAGATTTCGACGAGGTAGAGCTCGGTCGCGAAGGTGCGCGCGGGACGCGCGACGGTCCGGACGGTTATCGCCATAAGTACACCACCCATGCGGTCGCGAGGAAGTTGAGCAGGGCCAGCGGCAGGAGGTTCTTCCAGCCGAGGTCGAGCACCTGGTCGAAGCGGAAGCGGGGCAGGGTCCAGCGCACCTGCATGAGCAGGAAGAGCATGAGCAGGATCTTCCCGACGAAGCTCCCGACCATCAGGGCGCCGGCCGCGACCGGCCAAAGGCCCCACAGCCCGGAGCGGGCCGCCAGCGCCGGGAAATCGACGAAGGGGACGGACCAGCCGCCGAGGAACAGGGCGGTGATCACGCCGCAGATCACGATGGACTCGAAGAAGTCGGTCATCATGAACATGCCGAACTTCATGCCCGAGTACTCGACGTGGTAGCCGACGATCTCGCTCTCGCCCTCGGGGAGGTCGAACGGGATGCGCTTGGTGACGGCGGTGCCCGCGGTGAGGAAGATGATGAAGGCCAGGGGCTGGACGACGATCCCCCACACCCCGTGCGAGACCTGCCACAGCACGGCCTGCGAGAAGTCGAGCGTGCCGTAGATGAAGAGGAGCCCGGCGAGCGAGGACGCGAGGCAGACCTCGTAGGCGATCATCTGCGCGGCGCCCCGGAGGGCTCCGAGGAGCCCGTAGTTCGAGCCCGAGGCGTAGCCGGCCATCACGATGCCGTGAACGCCGAAGGCGAGCGCGGCCAGCACGAGCGGCACGCCCATCGGCAGGGCGATCGGCTGAAGATCCCAGGCGCGTCCGGCGAACTCGATGACGCCGCCGTAGGGCAGGGCCGCGAGGCAGAACATGCCGCAGCCGAGCGAGATGATCGGGGCCAGGCCGTGCAGCGGCTTGTGCGCGCCCTTCGGCACGAAGTCCTCCTTCGTCAGCAGCTTGATCGCATCGGCGATCGGATGGAAGAGGCCGAGTATGGTGATGCCGAAGATCGACGCGCGGTTGGCCCCGATGCGGTCCTGCATCACGGCGCTCTGCTTGCGCTCGACCCAGCCGAGCAGGCCCGCGATGCTCAGGCCGACGCCCAGGACGGCGAACAGGACCTTGGCGACGGCGAACAGGGCGTCGCTCAGGGGAATCGGGAACGTCACGCGGAGACCTCTTCTTTCTTCGCGCCCGTCAACGCCTTCTGGAGCAGGCTGAAGATCGCCCAATCGGGCCGGGAGTCGCCGATGGGCGCCAGCGCCTTCTTGTAGGCGCCGATCTTGCCCTCGAAGTTGGTGAAGTGCCCGTCTTCCTCGACATACGCGGTCGCCGGGAGGCGATAGGTAAACGAATCGCCGAGGGCGTACTTATTCGGTCCCTGGAGAATCGCCGCGCCCGCCTTCGACAACAGGGCCTGGGCGCGATCCCCGAATATTTTCGTCAGATCGCGTTCGATGACATACAACGTTTTAATCTTTCCGGCTTCGAGCTCCTTGGCGAGGTCGTCGAAGGAGCCGCTCTTCAAACCCAGCGCCTCGGCCCCCTTCAGATTCGGGACCTTCTCCGCCTTGCGCAGAAGCGCGTCCTCCGCGCCGATCTGGTCGGGCGCGGCCGTGAAATAGTGATTCTTGACCTTCAGCTCGTCCACGAACAGGGCCTTGTACGCCGCCCAATCCTCGTTGGAGAGCATGCCGGAGGCGACCACGGCGAGGCCGTCGCCGGAGCTTCTCAGCACGGACGCGAGCTCCGCGGCCATATTGCACCAGGACAGCTCGGTCTTCTGCGGCGCCATCCGCAGGATCCTGCCCAAGCGGTCGGCGTCGAGGCTGCCGAAGCCGTAGCGCCCGTCGTCGCACATCCAGTGGCCGTTGACGTCCATGTTCACGCGGGGCTTCAGGCGCGCGACGCGCTTGCCGTCGTTGTGCCAGGGCCGCGCGGTGTTCGCGTGAACGGAGATGTTGCACCCGCGCGAGCAGCCCGGGCAGATGGAATCCGTTTTCTCGAGATACCAGACGCGGACCTTGTAGCGGAAATCGCGGTCGGTGAGGGCGCCCACGGGGCAGATATCGACCACGTTGCCCGAATAGGCGTTGTCGAGCGTCATGCCGGGAGTGACCTCGATCTTCTCGGTGTGGCCCATGCCG
>JAQTNG010000116.1 GCA_028714015.1 Elusimicrobiota bacterium
CAGCCGCCTCATGTTCGCTTGACCCGGGGGCGCGGGCTCGCGCGCGGCGCACGCGAATATCCAGAGGAGCGCGGCCGCGGCGGCGACGCGCGAAGCCGCGCCCTCGGAGACGATCCCGCACAGCAGCGCGAAGCCCACGGCGACCGGCCAATAGCTCCGCCGCTTGACGGACACGGCCGCGGGAAGAAGCGGCGCGACCGCGAACAACGACAGCCACATCAAAAACGTTTTGAGGTAATCAAAGGCCTCGGCCGGGGCGTACGCGTGATTGCCCGGCCGCTCCCAGACGCGGAAATACCAGAAAATCGGCAGGGAAAACGCCGCCGTCGCCAGCGCCGCGACCCAATAGCGCCGGCCGAGGCACTCGCGCCCGCGCAAAGCCGCGTCGGCGGCGAGCGCCGCGGCCGCGATCGCGAAGAAGGCGAACGAGGCGTGCAGAAGGAACAGCAGCGAAAGAACGAGAGCGGCCGCGCCGCCCTTCGCGCCGGAAAGCAGGCGCCGCCACGCCAGCAAAGTCAGGACCGTGCCGAGCGCGGTCAACGCGTAATAGCGGGACTGGCGGGCGAACAGGAGAAAAGCGGGAGAGAGGACGAGAAGGACCAGCCCGGATTCGGCGGCCCACGGGCGACCGTCTTCCTCCTGGAACAAACGGAGAAATAGCCACAGCGACAACAAGGCTCCGAGCGCGAACGGAAGACGGGCGGCGAACGGAGTCTGCCCGAAAATCAGGAACGAAAACGAGGTCATGTACGCGGGAAGCCAGGTGTTCCAGATCCAGACGCCCGACGCGTTGCCTTCGAACTTGGCGAGCGACGGCTGCGCGGTCACGAGCACGCCGTCGAGGGCCATGCGGGGAAGGCCGGTCTGCTGTATGGACGCGGCCCGAAGCGCCGTCTCGGCCTCGTCCTGCCACAGCGCGGGCCGTCCCAGACGGAATAAAAGCAGGCCGGCCCCAAGGATGAGCAGGCCGGCCCGAATGTTTCGCGTCAACGCGGTCCGAAGGCCTTGCGCGGCCAGCGCGCGATGATCGTCGACTGCATGCCGCCGCGCGGGGTGAATTTGCCCGTCACCTCGAGCCAGACCGGCTTGCAGGCCTTCGCGATGTCATCGCAAATGCGGTTGACCGCGTTCTCGTAGAAAATTCCCATGTTGCGGTAGCCGAGCATGTAGTACTTGAAGCTCTTGAGCTCCAGGCACTCCTTGTTCGGCAGGTAGCGCACCGTGATCACGCCGAAGTCGGGGAGCTTGGTCTTCGGGCACACGGACGTGAACTCGGGGACCTCGATCTTGATCTCGTAGCCCTTGTACTGGTTGGGCCAGGTCTCGATCGGCGGCAGCGGCGCGTCCGCGCCGGACAGCGACAGGTCGGGATTGTAGCCGTAAATCAGGGGTTTAGCGGACATCTCTTCTCCTTAATCTCAGGGAATTCAACGCGACGGAAATCGAGCTCAACGCCATCGCCCCGCCCGCGTACTCCGGGCGAAGCAGGATTCCCCACCGCGGATACAGCGCGCCCGCGGCGACGGGGATCAGGAAGAGATTGTAGATGAATGCCCAGGCCAGGTTCTCGCGGATCACGCGCCGGATGCGGCGGCTGAGCTCGATCGCGCGGACGAGCGTCATCAGGTCCGGATTGAGCAAGGTCATGTCAGCCGACTCGATCGCGACGTCGGTGCCCGAGGCCAGCGCCACGCCGACGTCCGCGTGGGAGAGCGCGGGCGCGTCGTTGAAGCCCTCTCCGACCATCGCGACCTTCTTGCCCTCGGACTGGAAGCGCCGCACGATGCCCGCCTTTTCCTCAGGTCTTATCTCTGCAAAAACGGTGCCGATGCCGCACAGCTCGGCCGCGCGGTAGGCCGCGGCGTTGCGGTCGCCCGAGACGAGGTAAACCTCGAGGCCCATGTCCTTGAGCGCGGCGACGGCGGCCGGCGCCGACGGACGCAGGGCATCCTCCATCTGGAACGCGCCGAGAAGCGCGCCGTCGAGCGCGACGCCGAGGAGGGATCCGAACTCGGAGAAGCGCCGGGCTTGATCCGGCGGTATCGAGACGCCCTCTTCCTTGAGCCACGGAAGGCTGCCCGCGCGCACCGCCCGCCCGCCGGAGCTCACGAGCACGCCGCGCCCGGGCAGGGCCTCGAAGGAGTCCACCTTCGGGGCCTTGACCTTGCGCTCCTTGGCGAGCGCCACGATGGCGGCCGCGAACGGATGCTCGGAGCGCTCCTCGCAGGCGAGAGCCCAGGCGAGCATCTCGTCCTCGGTCCCGCTCAAGGTGATCGCGCCCGCCGCGCGCGGCCGGCCCTCGGTCAGCGTGCCGGTCTTGTCGAAGAGGACGATGTCGAGCTTGCCGACCTCCTCGAGAATTTCCGCGTTTCTCAAGAAAACGCCCATCTCCGCCGCGCGTCCGATGCCCGCGACCACGGCGAGCGGCGTGGCCAGCCCGAGCGCGCAGGGGCAAGCGGAGGCCAGCACCGACACCGCGCACGTCATCGCGAGAAGGAAGCTCGGCTCCGGCCCCCATCGAAGCCACGCGACGGCCGTCAGGATCGCCAGCCCGATCACCGCCGGGACGAACCACGTCGAGATCTTATCCACGTAGCGCTGGATCTTGGGCTTGGTGGCCTGGCTCTCGCGCACGGCCTCGACGATGCGCGCGAGCGCCGACTCGTCGCCGGGCCGGGCGACGCGGATCTCGAGCGCCCCGCCCTTGTTGAGCGTGCCGCCCCAGACGCGCGAGCCGACCGTCTTCTCGATGGGGAGGCTCTCGCCGGTCAGCATGGACTCGTCGAGCGTCGAGCTGCCGGTGACGACCTCGCCGTCGCAGCCGATCTGCTCGCCCGGGCGCACGCGGACGATCTCGCCGACCGACACCTCCGCGAGCGGCACGACGAACTCCGAGCCGCCGCGCAGGACGCGCGCGGTCTTGGGCGCCATGCGCATGAGCTTGGCCACGGCCTCGTTCGTCTTGCCGCGCGTGCGCGACTCGAGCCAGCGGCCGAACGTCACGAACACGATGAGTCCGCTGACCGCGTCCCATTGCGTGACGCGGGCCGCCGGCGGCAGGGTCTCGGGAAAGAGCACGACATAGGCGCTATAGAGGAAAGCGGCCCAGGTGGACAGCGAGACGAGGGTGTCCATGTCGGCGCGGCGGCGCAGCAGCGCGCGGGAAAATCCCTGGTGAAAGTGCCAGCCGCCCCAGACCTGCACCGGCACGGCGAGGAACAGCGCGCTGTAAGCGGACAGGTTCAGCGTGCGGGACAGCAGCAGCGGCACGGAGAAGACGATCGCGACCTGCAGCCGCGTCATCAGCGCGCGCTGCTCGGCCTGCTGGGACAGCAGGCTGATGGACTCGGCCTGGGTGCGAGACTCGCTTTCGCCCAGCACGTCGTAGCCGGCCTTCTCGATGGCGCGGCGCAAGGACCGCACCTCGAGCTTGCCCGGGACCGGCATGAACTCCACGGCGACGGTCCGCGAGGGCAGATCCACCGACACGGACCGCACGCCCGCTATCGGCGTGAGCGCGCCCTCCACCTTGCTCACGCAGGACGCGCAGTGCATGCCGCGCACGGGCAGCACGACGCGCCTCACGCCGGCGGGCAGTACCGCGCTCACTGCATGCTCCGCTTCCAGTCGCGCTCGAGCTCCTCGAGCGTCCGCCACGAGCCGGGGAAGCCCTCGGCGACGGCCTGGTCCAGGTTCTTGTCGTAGCGCAGCGCGCCCAGGAACTGGGAGAAGCCGATGCGTCCCCCGCGCTCGATCATGAACCGGACCATGCTTTCCGACTGCGCGTACCAGAGGCTGACCTCGTAGGCCCGCTCGGTCGCGGGCACGAGATGGATCATCTGGTCCATCGGGATCGGCTGGGAGCGCAGATTGCCGCGCAGGACCGAGAACAGATCGCCCTGCCCGCGGCTGCCGAGCGCCTTGTTCTCCTGATAGACGGCCAGGCCCTCGTTGACCCAGCGGAAATCGGGATTGACGTGGCCCATGTACTCGAACCAGATCAGGTGCGTGATCTCGTGCGACAGCACCGATTCGAGGCGCGGCGAGACGTAGGTGTAGATCGCGTTGCCGACGGAGACGCCGCCGGACCAGTCGGGCTGGCCGGTCTTCTTGCGGTACTCGTCCTGCGTGCCGTACACGACGATCTGATACAGGCCGCGCGGCATGAACGAGTTCAAGCCCGTGTCGGTCATGATCCGGGTGTAGGCCGCCTCGGCCTGGCCCGAGACGCCGAGCACGGCGTCCTGCCCGTAGGCCTTCACCTTGAAGTGCAGGCTCGAGTTCTCCTGCGCGCCCGCGTCGAGGCCCGGATAGACGCCCTCCATGATGCTGCCGTACGAGCGGCCGCGCCCGTCGTCCGGGAGCTCCCCGGGATAGGGGATGCAGGCGGCGAAGAGAACGGCCGCGACGAAAAGTCCAAGGCTTCTCACGACGCTATTCTATAAAATTGAGGTCAATCGCCGCGAAGAACCGCGCCCACGCAGTCGACGATTCCGCGTTCGAGCCCGGCCGCGCGGGAGAGGAAATCGGCGAGAATCTTCGCCCGGTCCCCCTCGCCGCCGGCCGTCAGGATCGGCGTGTCGTTGCGCAGCGGCGTGGACTCGCCGTCGTCGACGACGAAATGGCTCAAAGCTCCGCCGCGCCGCCAGCCGTAAGCGCGCTCGCGGCGGGACTTGCCGTAGCAAAGCTCGAAGCCGACGAGGACGCCGTCCTCCGCGAACCAGACGATCAGGTCCATCTCGTCGTCCGAGAACCACCGGCGCGGGCCTTCCGCACCGCGCTCCTGCGCGACCTTCGGGAATTCCACGAGCACGCCCTAGGGTAGCCCCCGAGGGCCCCGCGCGCAAGAGGGGCCCAGGTTTGGTATCATCTCGTCGTGGAACCACGAACGGCGTCTCCCTCGATCGGTGAAATTCTGACGGTCAAGGTCGACCGGATGGCCCCCGCCGGCGACGGCCTCGCGAAGGCCGAGGGCTCCAACCGCGTCGTGTTCGTGCCCGGCGCCGCCCCGGGCGACCGCCTCGAGGTGACGGTGTTCGACGCGAAATCCAATTTCGCCCGCGCCCGCATCACCAAGGTCCTCTCCTCGGGCCCCGAGCGCATCGACCCTCCCTGCCCGCACCACGCCGCCCCGTCGCGCTCGGGCCCCTTCTGCGGCGGCTGCGACTGGCAGCACCTCGCCTACGAAAGCCAGCTCAAGCACAAGCGCGAGATCGTCGTGGACTGCGTGAGCCGCATCGGCAAGTTCGCCGACGCGGGCGCGCTCGTGCTGCCGACCTTGCGCGCGCCGAAGCCGTTCGGCTACCGCAACAAGGTCCAGATCCCCTTCATGGCCGGCCCTCACGGCCCGCGCATGGGATTCTTCTCCGCCGGCTCGCGCGAGATCGTGGAGATGCGGGAATGCCCGATCCAGCCGGACCTGTCGGTGCGCATCGCGCTCAAGGTCAAGATGATGGCCATCGAGCGCGGCTGGACCTTCTACGACGGCAAGACCGGCCGCGGCTGGCTGCGCCACCTCTACATCCGCACGAACGCCGAGGGCCAGGCGCTCGTCGGGCTCGTCACCACCCACCAGGAATTCCCCGACCGGGAGGTGTTCGCGGCCGAGCTGCGCGCCAATTTCCCCGAGATCGTCGGCATCCACCAGAACATACAGCCCGAGCGCACCTCGGTCGTCCTCGGCCCCGTCTGGCGCCGCCTGTGGGGCCAGCGCGAGCTCGAGGAGACCCTCGGACGCTTCCATTTCACGGCCTCGCCCGGAGCCTTCCTCCAGGTCAACACCCCGGCCGCCGAGGTCCTCTACAACGCGGCCAAGGACGCCGTCAAGGAAGGCGGCAGAAAGTTCCCGATGGGCCTCGATCTGTACTGCGGCGTCGGCACCTTGACCTTGTGGCTGGCCGACGTCTTCCCGCGCATCGTCGGCGTCGAGGAGAACAAGGACGCGATCAGCGACGCCTACGCCAACGCCGAGCGCAACCGCGTGCGCAACGCGAAATTCAAGGCGGGCCGGGCCGAGGCCGTTCTGCCGAAGCTCGCCAATGAGCTTCCGGAGAATACGTGCGCGGTCGTCGACCCGCCCCGCGTCGGCCTGTCCCAGCCCGTGCGCCGCTTCCTGACCGACAAGAAGATCAAGCGTCTGGTCTACGTCTCCTGCGATCCCGCGACCTTCGCCCGCGACGCCGGCTTCCTGTCCCACTCCGGCTACGTCCTGCGCCGGGTCCAGCCCGTCGATCTCTTTCCGCAGACCAGCCATGTCGAGCTCGTCGGCTTGATGGACCGCAAGTAGGTCTTTAGACCCAGGTCCTCCAGGGGCCGAAAGGCCTTGTTTTTTGGCGGTTTTGGGCTTATATTTCACTTGGCGTTCCCTAATAAGCAGAAAAATTGAGGACCCCTATGAAAACCCCTCGCCTCGCCCTTCTCGCGCTCCTCCTGCTCGCGCCCGCAGCCCGGGCCGCCTTCCCCACCTGGCCCGTCATCGAGGAAGGCCCGCGCTCCTGGGCGCGAGTGTTCTTCACCGTCGGCAAGGACGCCAAGACCCTGCGCTGCCGCTACAACGAGTGCAAGCCCGAGAACAAAGGCGTGTCCAACCTTTACGTCATCGCCCCGGCCGGCAAGGCGACCCCGACCAAGGTGACGATCTACAAGGCGGTCCCGCGCAACAAATGGAACCCGAAGTACTACACCGACGGACCCTACGAGAAGGTTCCCGAGGTGATCAACGCCAACGCGCAGCCCTACTCCTCGGAGCTGTCCAATTTCAAGCTCGACAACACCGGCAAGAATCTCGTCGTCGTGCAGGGAGACAAGAAGTATCCCGCCACCACCGACGTCAACGAAAGGCAGTTCAACAGCTACGACCAGCTGAAGGTCGCCCCTCCCACGAAGATGGCCGACGACGCGGTCAAGCCGACGACGCCGGGCAAGCCCGGCGGCAAGCCGGGCAACGGCGGCTCCACGACGCCCCGCGCCGGCACCTGGTGGTGCAATAAGACCACCGGCGTCAAGCTCGAGGTGAAGAAGGGCAAGCACGCGCCCAAGGGCTACGAGAAGCTCGCGTCGAAAGACAGCGAATGCAAGAAGGGCGGCGCCGCGACCGACCCCGTCGTCGCCAAGCCCGGCGCCGACGCCTCGCTCGCCCTCATCGACGAAGTCGAGACCCGGTGGCTGACCAAGCCCCAGGCCGCGGCGTACTCCGAGGCGCGGACGGCCGCGAAGGACGACGCCGCGCGCAAGGCCGCCGACGCGAAGTCCCGCGGCCTCGTCGAAGCCCAGATCCGTCCCGAAGCCCTGGCGGCGTACAAGGCGGCCGCGGCCCTTCCCCCCGCCGAGGCGCCCGCGAAGATAAAGGACGCCATCGGCAAGGTGGAGATGTGGGGAGGCGACATCAAGTCCGTCGTCGCGCCGTTCCAGGAGAAGGCCGATCCGGCGACCGCCAAGCTGCTGGAAGTTCAGCTCTCGAAGGCCGACTGGGACGACTTGAAGAAGAAGCCGGAGGCGCTCCAGGCCTATACGGCCTCCCGAGTCTCGGCCAACGGCGCGTCGGGCGACGGCACGGCCTTCGACAAGAACTACCTCGATCCGGTCGCGCTGCGCCTCGGGACCGAGGCCGCGCTCAAGGCCCTGGGAAGGACGCCCGTCGTCGGGGCGAAGCCGGAGAACGGCGACGCGCTCGTCCCCCTGCTGACCGACGCCGAGAAGAAGCTCCTGACGCCTTCGGAGCTGGCGACCTACCAGAGCATCTTCGATTCCGCCAAGGATCCCAAGGAGAAGGACGCGAATCTTCAGAAGGAGGCTCGCCGACTGCGGGACCTGATCGCGTCCGAGAACCGCGGGAAGTCCCCGGCTTACGCCGTCCCCGGCGACCTGGACGCGTTCAACAAGCTGCCGGAGTGGCAGAAGCGCAAGTTCTGCGCCGAGCGCGCCGCCACCGCGGGCGGCCTGGCGGGAGACGCGCGCGCTCCGGGACTCGGAGGCTCCAGCGCCAAGGCGAAGGGTCAGCTCGATGAGTCCGCGGCCGCAGCCGCCGCCTCGGGCAACACGACGACGAGCGGCGACGCCTCCGGATCCGGATGGGCCGCCGACGCCTGCAAGCCGTACAATACCGCGCCCGTCGTGACCACCCCCGGCACGAGGCCCTCCGTCGGCACCACCGTCCCCACCCCCATCGCGGTGGACAAGGAGACCGACGCCAAGAAGAAGAGCGAGTGGCTGACGCAGGACCTCCTGGTGAGCGCCGCGAAGGGCGGAATGGTCGGGCTGCTCGTCGGCTCCCTGTTCGGGCCGGTCGGCCTCATCGCCGGACCGATCATCGGCGCCGCGCTGTTCTACGGCCTGACGAAGATCATGGGCTAGATTCGGCGTCTCCCGGGTCTAAAGGCCCAGGAGACGGCGGGCCGAAGGCCCCTGACGGGGCGCGGCATGGGACGCTATACTATGGGCATGAAAGCCCGCGTCCTCACGCTGATGGTCGCCGCCGCCGCCCTGGCCCTCCCGGCTCGCGCCGTCGCCGCCGGTGCGCTCGACCAGGCGCACGGCGTTTCGAGCGATGCCGCGAACTTCGACGGCGGACGCGCGCGCCCCGAGGGAGACCTCGTGCGCGAGGGCTCCCCGACGGACCGGCGCACCGCGGCTCAGATCGCGCGGGACGAGCAGGCGAAGGCCGACGCTCGCGCCAACCTGACGGCGCCGACCCCCGGCCCCGACAAGGAAATCGAGCCGCCCAAGCCCAACGAATGGCTGAAGTCCGATCACCTCATCATGGGCGTCAAGGGCGCGATGGTCGGGCTGCTCGTCGGCTCGCTGTGGGGCCTGACGGGGCTCGGCCTCGGCGTCCTCGTCGGCGGCCTGATCGGCTACGCGCTGTCGCGCATCATGGCTTAGCCGCCGGCTCGTCCTTCATCCCCCAAGCCAGCAGACCGGCCCCGATCGAGATGCACGAGTCCGCCACGTTGAACACGGGCCAATGGTGGATGTGCAGGAAATCCACGACGAAGCCGAACGCCAGCCGGTCGTAGAGGTTTCCCACCGCGCCGGTCGTGACGAGCAGGGCCCCCCACTGCAGCCAATGATCGTTCTTCGGCCAGCGGCGGCGCAGCACCTGAAGGCCGATCACGAGGCCCACGGAGACGGCGGTCAGAAGCTTGTTGGCGCCGCGCCCCATGCCGAAGGCCGCGCCCGTGTTCTCGACGTAGGTCAGGTCGAAAAACGGGAGGAGCGGGATCGTCCCCACCGCGTGGAGCGAGGCCGCCGCCCAGACCTTGGTCGCGCGGTCGAGCGCCAGCAGCGCGACTACAGCTGCCGCGCGCAGCGTCCGCATAGCTCCGGGAAGGCTGAGTTCGAGCCGAGATCGGTCTGCCAGCGCCAGCAGCGGGGGCATTTGGCGCCGGCGGCGTGGACGACCGAGACCTCCGCGCCGGCCCCCCACTCGACCTGGGAGACGATGAACAGCTCCTCGAGGTTGAGGGCCTTGAACTCCGCCGAGTCGCCGGGCAGAACCACCTTGGCGTCGAGCGATTTTCCGACGAGCTTGGCCGACCGGGCCTCCTCGATCTTCTTGGTGACGCGCTCGCGCAGCTCGAGGGCTTTCCCCCAGCGGGCCGCCAGCGCCGCGTCGGTCCAGCGCGCGTCGGGCGCCGGCAAATCCCAGAGGAACACGCTGTCGGACGGCCGCGCGGGCCAGAACCGCCAGGCCTCTTCCGCCGTGAAGGACAGGATCGGCGAGATCAGGGAGCACAGCCGGGCGAAGGTCTCGGCCATGACGGTCTGCGCCGCGAGGCGCTCGGGCGAGTCGAGCTTGAAGGTGTAGAGGCGGTCCTTGGTCCCGTCGAGATACAGGGCCGACAGGTCGAACGCGCAGAAGTCCACGAGGCGGCGCGCGGCGTCGCGGTAGCGGTACGCGCGGTAGTCCTCGAGCACC
>JAQTNG010000117.1 GCA_028714015.1 Elusimicrobiota bacterium
CATAGACCGCCTTGTGGCGCGTGGGCTCGAGCCCGAGCTCGTTTTCATGCCGACAAAAATTAATGTGAAGGACGCGGTCGCCGTTTACGAGCAGGCCGCCGCGCGAGGCGTTCGTACCTTCGTGACCGGTCCGATGATGCGCCTCGGCCGCGCCGCTTACGCATGGGATTCTTTGGCTTGCAGCGACGAAGATTGGAAAGAGGCGGTCATGAATCTCAAGATCGCCGCCGCGGCGCTCAAGGGGCCCAAGCTCGCGATCTATCCTTGGGGAATTCAACAAGAAATGGTCACCCGCGCCGAGAGCCCCCAAAGCATGGTGCTCGTGGTTCCCAACGGCCGCGCCAAGCTCCTCAACGCCCTGCCCTTCGCCGTCGCCGACCTCAAGACCGAAAGCCTCGCCTCCGCCTGGCCCAAGGTCGGCGCCGCCTGGAAGTCCAAGGAAGTCCAGGACTTCGTGCGCCGCGCCCAGGCCGAGACCGACCTCCTCAAGCACGCCAACGAGTGCTGGGACGTGGCCGTTACTCTCTAGGCCTTTTTCCCATCCAGAGGTACCCAGTAGGCCCACGCGCGACCCGCGCGGCTCCTTTATACTGACTTCAATGCGGCGAATCCTGGCGGCGTTGCTGGCGGGCGTTCTTCTCCTCTCGGGCGCCCCTGCTTTCGCCCAGGTGCGCGTGTCCGCGCCGGTCGTGCCCGTCGCGCGCGGCCCGGTCGTCGCCGCGATCAACCTCCAGCTCGCCCCTCTGACCGCCGCCCTGTCGGGGCCCGCCCTGTCGCCGGCCCTGGGCCTCGCCGCCGCCTTCAAGGCCCAGGTGGCGCCCGCTCCCGCCTTAGCCGCGACGCCCGCCGTCTTCGCCGCCCGTTCGGCCGTCGCCGCGGCCCTGGCCTCGCCTAAAACCGAATTGCCCGCTCTCGTCGCGTCGCTGCGCGAGGCGGGGGGCAGGAAGGCCGAGCAGGCCGCCAAATCGCTCGAGACGATCGGCCGCGCGCTCGAGGCGGCCAAGCCCCAGGAGCGCAAGGCGCTGGCCGCCGAGGCCGCCGCGCTCAACGCCCGCTTCGACGGCGCGACCGCCGCGCCCGGCGAGGCCGTGGACCTCTCGCTCGTTGCGACCGACGACGAGGGCGGCCCGTCCGCGAAGAAGGCCGGCAGGAAGCTCGAGAAGGAGGTGAAGGACCTCAACGCGCTCGAGGACATCCTCGCCGCCGCGAAGACCCAGGCCGTGCTCGTCGTCATCCAGGGCATGGACACCGCCGGCAAGGACGGCGTCATCAAGCACGGCCTGACCGGCCTCAATCCCGCTTTCGTGCGCGTCTCCGCCTTCAAGAAGCCCACGGCCGAGGAGGCCGCCCAGGACTTCCTCGAGCGGATCAAGAAAGAGGTGCCCAAGCCCGGCATCATCGGCGTGTTCAACCGCTCGCATTACGAGGACATCATCGTCCCGACGGTGTTCGGCACGCTCGACAAGAAGGCCGTCGAGGAGCGCTACGCGCGCATCAACGCCTTCGAGCTCGAGCTGGCGCGCCAGGGAGTGAAGGTCGTGAAGATCTTCCTGCACGTCTCGAAGGACGTCCAGCGCGAGCGCCTTCAGGCCCGCATCGACCGCCCGGAGAAGAACTGGAAGTTCTCGGCGTCGGACCTCGAGACGCGCAAGCACTGGGACGAGCTGCAGAGCGTGTTCGGCTCGATCCTGGCGCGCACGAGCACCTGGCACGCGCCCTGGAACGTGATCGCCGCCGACGACAAGCCCCGCCGCGACCTCGACTTCACGACGCTCCTGCGCAAGACGCTGAGCCGCATGGGGCTCGCGTACCCGCCGTCGCCCGACCTGAAGAGCGTTAAAATACCGAAGTAGGGCCTTCTTTGTCGCCGGGCTTCTTCGCCGCCGGCTGGTTTCGCTCGACGAGCAGGCCCACCTCGACGTCGAGGCTCGCACCGATGGCCGCGAGCCAGCGCAGGTCGTCGCGCGTGAAGGCGATCGGCGGCGGGGCCTTGCAGAAGATCGTGCAGATCATCTCCACCTTCGCCGAGCCGGAGATCTCGCCGATCTTCTGGGCGACGGGGGCGATGCGCTTGATCATCGCCCGCACGTGGTCGTCGAGCTTCACGGTGTAGAGCGCGACCGCGTCGAGGGCGTAGCCGTGGTCCTTCAGGATCGCCCCGAAGGTGCCCGTGCGGTCGCCGATCTTCCAGGACTCGTCGGCCTTGATGCCGAGCTTGGCCTCGATGTCGGCGGCCGTGAGCGTGGGGCTCGTGATCCGGAGCCGGACGTTGGTGGTCTCTCTTTGCATGACGCGATTGTAGCCCGCGTCCCGCCGGGCGTCAAGTGGGGTCCGACCCCTAATGCCGGAAGTGGCGCACGCCGGTGGAGACGAGCGCGACGCCCCGCGCGTCGGCGGCTTCCGCCGCGTCCTTGTCCGCGGCGGCCCCTCCGGGATGGATGACGGCGGTCACGCCCCCGTCGACGGCGGCCAGGACGTGCTCGGCGGTGAGCGCGCCGTCGGAGGCCAGCACGAGCGGCTCTCCCGCGGTCAGGATCGGATGGCGCTCCTGGGACTTCACGATGGCCAGGCGCACCGCGTCGAGGCGCGAGGTCTGCCCCGAGCCGACGCCGATGACCGCGGTCCCCCGCGCGATGACCGCGGCGTGCGTGCGCGCGTGCATCGCGGTGTGCCAGGCCACGACCAGGCCGCGCATCTCCCGGTCGGTGGGCTGGCGGCGGGACATGGTCTTGAGGTCGCCGACGAACGGGCGCTGGTCTCGCTCCTGCACGAGCATGCCGCCCGCGACCGCGCGCAGGTCGAGCTCGTGGGCGGAGATCAGCTTCGAGGGCAAGGTGACGAGGCGGATGTCCTTCTTGGTCTTCAGGAGCTGGAGCGCCGCGGGGGAGAACTCCGGCGCGGCGATGCAGGAGACGAACTCCTCGGCGAAGAACTCGGCGGCGGCCGCGTCCACCTCGACGTTGACCGCGGCGGTGCCTCGGAAGCAGCCGCGCGGGTCGCCGGCGTAGGCGCGGCGGGCCGCCTTGGCCAGGTCCTCGCCGCAGGCGAAGCCGGCGGGCACGCCGTGCTTGACGATCGCGCAGGCGGGTTCGGAGAACGCGTTGACGAGCTCCCAGGCGGTCTCGAGATCGAGGTAATGGCCGTAGACGAGCGGGCGGCCGAGGTGGAGCTTGGCCGCGTTGAGGCCCCACGGCCGGGCGCCGGACAGGGTGTAGAAGGCGCCCGCCTGGTGCGGATTCTCGCCGTAGCGCAGGTCGGCGGATTTCTTGAGGGCGATGACGACCTCGTCCGGGAACTCCTCCCACTGCCCGCCGAGGTACTGGGCCACCGTCGAGTCGTAATAGGCGCAGTAGTGGAAGGCCTTGGCGGCCAAGGTCTGGCGGCGGTCGGGCAGCATGCGGTCGTAGCTTTTGAGCGTGTCCACCGCCTGCTGGTAGTCGTCCGGGTCGCACAGGGGGATCACGTGCTTGAAGTTGCGCGCGGCCGCGCGCAGCAGCGCGGGGCCGACGGGGTCCACGTAGGCGAGGACCTCGTCCTGGCTCAGCGCGGGATCCGAAGTGGCCGAAGAGAGGGGATACAAGTTGACGGCGACGAGGTCCACGCCCGGCTTCGCGTCCGTGATCGCCGCGATCAGCTTCGGGTGCAGCAGGCCGAGCGCGTCGGCGGGCAGGCGCTCGCCCACGAATTCGGACACGGTCTTGTGCGGCGCTCCCGCCTGGCGCAGGGCGGTGGACGTGGGGCCCGTGGCGACGAGCTCGAAGCCGAGCCCGATCAGGGATGAGGCGAACTCGACGACGCCGGTGCGGTCGGCGACGTGAAGCAGCGCCGTGCGCGCGCGGTCCCGCTCTTTTTTGACGCTCATTTCGCCAGCTCCCGGAACTGCTCCTCGGTGAGGACCTTGACGCCGAGCGCCTGGGCCTTCTTGAGCTTGGAGCCCGCGGCCTCGCCGGCCACCACGTAGGTGGTCTTCGAGGAAACCGAGCTCGAGGCCTTGCCGCCGAGCGACTTGACCAGCTCCTCGGCCTCGTCGCGCGTGCCGAGCTTCAGCTCGCCGGTGAACACGAAGGTCATGCCCGAAAACGGCGCGCCGGAGGCGATGACTCTCTCGGGCTTGGTCATCGTCAAGCCGGCCTTGCGCAGGCGGCCGATCAGATCCTTGCCGGTCTTGGAGGAGAAGAAGGCGTGGAGGGATTCGGCGACGACCGGGCCGACGTCCGGCACCGCCTGAAAGTCCGCCGCCGCGGCGTTCATCAGCGCGTCGAGGTCCATTCTCTCGGCGATCGTCTCCGCGGTCTTTTCGCCGACGTGGCGGATGCCGAGGGCGAACAGGACCCGGTCGAGGGTCTTGGCCTTGCTCGCCTCGATCTGGGCCAGGAGGTTGTCGGCCTTCTTGTCGGCGAAAAGCTCCAGCTCGAGCAGCTGCTCCTTCTTCAATCCGTAAATGTCGGCCGCGTCCTTGACGAGATTCTTGGCCACGAGCTGATCGACCGCGGCGTCGCCGAGGCCCACGATGTCCATGGCGGGGCGCGAGGCGAAGTGCTCGAGCGTCCGCCGGAGCTGCGCGGGGCAGGAAGGGTTGTCGCAGCGATAGGCGACGAGGCCCTCTTCCTTCACGACGGGCGCCCCGCAGTCGGGGCATTTCGAGGGCGGCGCGATCGGCGAGCCTTTTTTCGCCTTCTCGACGACCTTGACGACTTTCGGGATGACCTCGCCGGCGCGTTCGATGAGGACGCGGTCGCCGACCCGCACTCCCAGGCGCTCGATCTCCTCGAAATTGTGCAGGGTCACCGAGGAGATGGTCACGCCGGCGCAAAAGACCGGCTCGACCTTGGCGACGGGCGTGATCGTTCCGGTGCGGCCGACCGAGAACTCGACGTCCCTCACGACGCTCGTCGCCTGCTGCGCCGGATACTTGAACGCGACCGCCCAGCGCGGCGATTTCGCCGTGAACCCGAGGCGCTTCTGCTGCGCGAACGAGTCGACCTTGACGACGAGGCCGTCCACCGCGTAAGGGAGCTTCGCGGCGCCTCCGTCGCGGAACTCGTTGTAGCGGGCGACGACCTCGTCGATCGACTTCGCTTTCGTGAAGGGCTCGACGCTGAAGCCCATCCGCCGGCAGCCCTCGAGGAACTCGGCGTGGCCGGCGAAATCGTGGTCCGGCTTCCAGTCGCCGTAGGAATGAACGAAGAATGTCAGACGGCGGGACTTCGTCACCCGGGGATCCTTCTGCCGCAGGGACCCGGAGGCGCAGTTGCGCGGATTGACGAAGGGCTCGCGGCCGGCCCTTTGCTCCTCCTCGTTGATCTTGTTGAAATCGTCGAAGAAGAGGACGACTTCGCCCCGGATTTCGAGCGTTTTCGGAATCGCGAACTTGGCGGGCTTCAGGCGCTCGGGGACGTTGCCGACGAAGCGGGCGTTCTCGGTCACGTCCTCGCCGGTCTCGCCGTCGCCGCGCGTCGCGGCGCGCACGAAGCGGCCGTCCTCGTAGGTCAGAGCGCAGGAGAGCCCGTCGAGCTTCTGCTCGAGGACATAACGGGGAGCGTCTCCCGCAGGGAGTTGCTTGAGGACCCGGTCGTTCCAGTCCCGGATCTCTTCCTCGTTGTAGGTGTTGTCGAGCGACAGCATCGGCCGGGCGTGCTTGACCGGCGCGAAGGACGAGGCGACGGCGCCGCCGACCTTCTCGGTCGGGGAATCGGGGGAGCGCAGCTCCGGGTGCGCGGCCTCGAGCGCCTTCAGGCGCGCCAGCAGCGCGTCGAATTCGGCGTCCGAGATCGTCGGGGCCTCCAGCTCGTAGTAGCGCCGGTTGTGCTCGCGAATCTCGGCGCGAAGCGCCGCGGCCTCAGCCTTCGGGGTCTTTTTTGCGGACATTCTTCTTTGGGGGCTTCCCGTCGCGAAGCTTTTTCAGCGAATCGAGTATGCCGTTGATGAAGCGCGTGGCCTCCTCGGTGGAGTACTTGCGCACGATCTCGATGGCCTCGTCGATGATGACGCCGACCGGCGTGTCGGGCCGGGACTCGAGCTCGTAGGCGGCCAGGCGCAGGACGTTCCGGTCGACCGCGGCCATGCGGACCATGGACCAGTTCGCGGCCTGCTCCTGGATGGTCAGGTCGAGCTGCGAGGCGCGCTCGATCGCGCCGAGCGCGAGCTCGCGGGCGAAGTTGAGGGTCTCGGCGTCCACGTCCTCGCCTTCGCGCCTCGTGACGATCGCGAACGCCTCGATCGCGGGCGTGTGCGCCACGTCGGCGACGTAGAGGGCCTGTAGGGCGATTTCCCGCGCCAGCCGCCTACGACCCACGGAGCTCCTCCTTGAGCGCGATCATCTCGAGCGCGGCCAGGGCGGCCTCTTGGCCGCGGTCCATTTTCCCCTTCGTGCGCGCCATCGCCTGACCCTCGGTGTTCGGCGTGATGACGCCGAGGATCACGGGTATGCGCGTGTCGAGCGAGATCCGGTGCAGGCTGGCCACCAGCGAGCGCGCGAGGTGGTCGTTCTGCGGCGTCTGGCCCTTCAGCACGCAGCCGAGCGTGACGACGGCCTGGTAGAGGTTGGTCTTGGCGAGCTCCTGCACGGCCCAGGGTATCTCCCAGCCGCCGGGGACCTCGACGACCTTGAGCTGGGAGTCGGTCCAGCCCTCGGACTTGAAGGTCTTCAGGCAGCTCGCGAGCAGGCGAGAGGTCACCTCCTCGTTGAACCGCGATTTGACGATGGCGACTCTTTTCATCGTAGCTCCTCAGGGACGGTCAACAGGTGGCCCATCTTCTCGCGCTTCGTGCTCAGGTATTTGGCGGTGTGCTTCGTGGACGGCATCTGCAGGTGCACGCGCTCGGCGACGACGAGGCCGTAGCCCTCGATGCCGACGATCTTGCGCGGGTTGTTGGTGAGTATTCGGATCGAGGTCAGGCCCTGGTCGGCCAGGATCTGGGCGCCGATGCCGTACTCGCGCAGGTCGGGCTTGAGGCCGAGCGCCAGGTTCGCCTGGACGGTGTCGAGCCCCTTGTCCTGAAGGGCGTAGGCCTTGATCTTGTTGATCAGGCCGATGCCGCGGCCCTCCTGATTGAGGTAGACGAGCACGCCGGATTTCGCATGCGAAATCTGCTTCATAGCCGCCTCGAGCTGGAGGCCGCAGTCGCACTTGGCCGAGAACAGCGCGTCGCCCGTCACGCAGGAGGAGTGCACGCGCACGAGCACTCTCGAAGCGCCGCGCACGTCGCCCATGACCATCGCGAGGTGCACCTTGCCGGTCAGGGTCTCCTCGTAGACGCGGATCGTGAAGTCGCCGTACTTCGTGGGCAGCTTCGCGCTCGCGCGGCGCTCGACGAGGCGGTCCTTGCGGCGGCGGTGCTCGATGAGGTCGGCGATGGTGATGATCTTGAGCTTGTGCCTGCGCGCGAAGCGCATCAGCTGCTGGGTGCGGGACATCGTGCCGTCGGAGTTCATGATCTCGCAGATGACGCCGGCGGGCGTGAGGCCCGCGAGGCGGGCGAGATCCACGGCGGCCTCGGTGTGGCCGGCGCGCACGAGCACCCCGCCCTCTTTGGCGCGCAGGGGGAAGGTGTGGCCGGGGCGGCCGAGGTCCTCGGGGCGCGTCTTCGGGTCGATCAGGGCCTTGATCGTGACCGCGCGGTCGCGGGCCGAGATGCCGGTGCTCGTGCCCCGCTTGGCGTCGACGGAGATGGTGAACGCCGTGTCCTTGCCCGGCACGGCGCCGAGGGGTCCCGAGGCGACGGTCATCGGCTGAAGCTTGAGCGCCTCGCGGCGGGCGGAGGGCAGGGGCACGCAGATCAGGCCGCGCGCGTGCACCGCCATGAAGTTCACGGCGGCGACGCCGCATTTTTCGGCGGCGATGACGATGTCGCCCTCGTTCTCGCGGTTGGGGTCGTCGACGACGACGACCATGCGTCCCTTGCGGATGTCGGAGATCGCGTCCTCTATGAGATCGAAGCCCTTCGCCGTTTTCATTTCTTGCTCCTCAGTGCGGCGACGGCGGCCATGGCGTAACGGGCGAGCGGGTCGGCCTCCAGGTTCACCTTGTCGCGCGCCGCGCGCCGCCCGAGATTGGTGTTCTGGAGGGTGTGAGGCACGAGCATGACCTCGAAATGATCCTTGCCGACCGCCGTGACCGTCAGGCTGATCCCGTCGATCGCGATCGAGCCTTTGACGGCGACGAGCCCGCGAATGATCCTCGGCAGCTCGACGCGCAGGCGCCAGAAGCCCTCGCCCCAGGGCTCGAGGGAGATCACGTCCGCGGCGGCGTCCACATGCCCGGTCACGAAGTGACCGCCGAGCTCGTCGCCATGCCTAAGCGCGGGTTCTATGTTCACCGATTGGCCCGTCTGGAGCGCTCCCAAATTCGTTCGCTTCCAGGTGTCCGGCCCCACGTCGAAGCTATGGCTGCCGTTTTTGGTCTTTACCAAGGTCAGGCACACGCCGTTGACCGCGATCGAGGCGCCGAGCCGGGGCTTCGGGATGCCGGCCTTCACGGTCAGGCCCGTCGCCGTCCGCTTCTCGATCTTCCCGAGATGATTGATGATTCCGGTGAACATCAAAGCACTCCCGAGATGAGCCAGTCGTCGCCGACCCTGGAGACCTTCGGCGCTTTCAGTCGCGGAGCGGTGTTCGGGTCGAGCGCGCCGGACAGGAGCTTCGGCGCGAGGAACACGCGAGCCTCGTCGACGAGGCCCGCGCGCAGGAACGCGGCGTGGATCGTCGGGCCGCCCTCGACGAGGAGGGTGCCGACGCCTCGACGGCCCAGATCGCGGAGTACGGCGCTCAGCGCCTGTTTGCGATACGTGAGAGTGGGCGCCGAGGAATCGAACACGCGCGCTCGCGGGGAGAGGCGGCGACGGCCCGCGACGACGACGCGCAGGGGGTTCTTGCCGGCTCCGTGCGAAGTCAGCGCGGGATTATCGGCGAGCACGGTGCCCGCGCCGACCAGGATCGCGTCGAGCTCCGCGCGCATGCGGTGCACGGCCGCGCGGGCGGCCGGGCCGGTGACCCAGCGCGACTTCCCGTTGGCGGCGGCGGCCTTGCCGTCGAGCGAGAGCGCGGTCTTGAGGATGACCCACGGCCGGCGGCGGCGCATCAAGGAAAAGAAGCCGCGGTTGAGCGTCTCGGCTTCCGCCTGGAACTCGGGAAGGCGGACGGTCTTCGCCCCGGCGCGGCGGAGCTTCGCGAGGCCGCGCCCGGCGACCTTCGGATTGGGATCGAGCGAGGCGCAGACCACCCGGGAGATCCCGGCGGCGGCCAAGGCCGCGGCGCAGGACGGCGTCTTCTTGCCCGGAAACGCGGCGCACGGCTCCATCGTGAGATAGGCGGTCGCGCCCTCGGCCCGGGAGCCGGCGAACGCCAAGGTGTTGGGCTCGGCGTGCGGCCGGCCGAAGCCTTTGTGCGCGCCTTCCCCGATGACGCGGCCGCCCTTGACGAGGACGCAGCCGACGCGCGGGTTCGGGCTCGTCGCGCGCGGGTGGACGCGGCGCGCGAGCGCGAAGGCCCGGGCCAGGAACTTGCGGTCGAGCGCCCGGCTCACGCGGTCACCACGGATTTGGGGATGGACTTGTCCGCGTTCGCGGCGAAGAAGGCGGGGATGCCGTCCAGGCGCACGGCGCCCTTGATGAGCAGGCCGGTCTTGACCTTGCCCTCGGACAGGAGCCGCACGGCCTCCTTGAAGTGGGGAGGCGTGTGATGGAACACGCCGTGAAGCGTGATCTGCTTGTAGTGGAGCCGGTGCACGTCGAGCGGGACCGTCGCGCCGTGGGCGCAGCCGCCGAACAGGCAGACCTTGCCGCCGTTGCGGACCAAGGAGACCGCCTGGAGGTAGGTCTCGGGGGTTCCCACGGCCTCGAACACGTGATCCGGTCCCCGGCCGTCCGCCCAGGCGAGGACGCGG
>JAQTNG010000118.1 GCA_028714015.1 Elusimicrobiota bacterium
GACGGTCCCGCTCGAGGTGGCCTTGCCGCGGGGCGCGCGAGCGGCCCAGGAAGGATGCCAGTCCGCGGTTTTTTCGAGGTCGGCTTCCTTCGTCGCGATCTGGGCGCGCAGGTAGGCGGTGTCCAGGCTCACGTCGAAGACGCCGCTGCCGGTCGCCGTGCCGGCGGGGGTCTCGATGGACAGCCGCTCGACGTCCCAGATCGGAGGCGAGGACCAGTTCACCCGCGCCCGCCACTGCGTGGCGGGCAGCGAAATCTTGAGATCGCGGCCCGTCCAGCGCGACCAGCGCTCGGGACCGAGAGCGGGAACCGAGGCCTCGACGGCGAAGACGGGGCGCAGGAACCCGGCGACCGAGCCCGTGCCCGTGACCTGGACGCCGTCCGCCTCGGCGGTGAAGCGGTCGGCGTGAGCGGTCGCGCTCGACCAGTTCAGGCCGGCGAGGTCCATGCGGCCTTCGGCGGAGACGCTCGTCGTCAGCGTCCGCGTGCCGATCGTGACGGCGTTCACGAAGGACAGCGCCAGCGGGAAGGGCTGATCCTGGTCGAAGCCGTCGGCGCGCAAGGCCAGCCTCTCGAACGAGATCTTCCGGCCGCTCTTACGGTCGTCGACCTTGAGGACGCCGTCGCTGACGATGGTCTCTGCGGCGGCGAGCGCCAGAGGCAGGGCGCCGCCGGGCGCGGTCTTCGTGGCCGTGAACAGGTCGGCGATGTCCCACGACCCGTCCGTCTCGCGCGTGAGAAAGATCTGCGGCGACTCCAGGCGCACGGTGTCGAACTCGAGCCGGCGGCGCAGCAGCGGGCGGAGCTTCACGGTGACGAGGGCCGTGTCGCAGACGAGAAGGTCCCCGTCGGCGGCGCGGGCGCGGCGCACCCGCAGGCCCTTGAACTTCAGGCCGCGCGGGGTGAGGACCATGCGCTCGATGGAGACCTCGCGGTGCAGCAGGGCCTGGAGCTGGGCGACCGCGATGACGCGCGCCTCTTCCGGGCCGAATCTGTGATGGGCGTAGGCCGCGAGGCCGGCCACGATCAGCACGAGCACGATAAAGGAAAGCCCGAAACCGCGAAGCACGGTCCGGAAGGCGGACGCAAGGAGGCGAAACGCCCCTTTAGGGGCGTCCATGGAACCTCATAAGGAATGATTTTACCTTATTAGGCTTTCGTAGAGAGCGCGGAGGGCGGAGGCGCCCCGGTCCCAGACGCAGGGCAAGGCGGCGGCGGGACCGAGCGCGCCCACGCGCGCGCGCAGCGAAGGGTCCGCGAAAGCAAGCATCCCGTTTTCGAGCGCCTCCCCCGATGGATCGGCGAGCACGAATTCGCGCTGCTCGCCCTTAAGCAGCTCGGCCGCGCCGACCGAGGCCCCGGTGATCACCGGCAGGCCGCAGGCGAGGGCCTCGAGCACGCTCATCCCGAATTCCTCCCACTTCGCGGGATGGACGTAGACGTCGAGGGCGTGGTAGAAGCGCCAGACGTCGGCGACGGGCTCCCGGAAGACGACGCGGTCCGCGATCCCGAGCTCGCGCGCGAGCGCCAGATACGGGCCCGGCCGGGACTCCTTGCCGACGACGACCGCGCGCGCGCCGGGAATCTTCCGCGCTAAGGCGGCGAAGGCGCGCAGGAACGGCTTCAGGCCGCGCTTCTCGAAATCGCCGGAGGTCACGAGCCCGAAGAGAAGCTCGCCGGGCTTGACGGCGAGCTCCGCGCGCATCGGCGCGCCGAAATCCTCGCGGCTTCCGGCGTTGAAGCGGCAGGAATCGTAGCCGGGGTGGATCACCTGGACGCGCTCGGCGGGCACGCCGAAGCGGCGGACCACGTCGTTCTTCATCAGGTTCGAGTTCGCGACGAGCACGCGGAAGCGCCTCCCCGACAGCTGAAGCGCGTGCATGCGCCCCACGGCGTCGGACTCGGGCAGAGGGCGTTTATAAAGGGATTCATGCGCGGCATGAACGCAGTTGTGCAGGCTCAGCACGTCCTGGTCGAGGAGATCGCCGTGGCCGTGCACGAGATCGAAGCCCTTCGTCATGCCGCCCGCCGCGGCGGCGAACGCGCGCCGCTTCAGCCAGGAGCCCCACGGCCACGCCGGCACCCAGTGCGGCACGGCGCCCGCCTCGCGCAGCGCCTGCTTGTCGAGCTTCTCGGCGAAGACGTGCACCTCCCAATCCGAGGCGGCGAGACGGCGCGCGTGCTCGATGATCATGCGCGCCGCGCCCGACAGGCCTTGGACCCGCCTCGCGGCGACGGCGACTCGCTTCTTCACCGCGCCCCCACGATTCTCAATACCGCCGCCGAGGCGACCGGAATCCAGAGATTGTCGTTGTACCAGGTCGTCGTCGGGGGAAGCTCGGCGAGCGCGCCCGCGAGCGCCGCCGCGAAGGCGGCGCCGGGCCGCACGCCGCAGGCGAGCGCCGCCGCGAAGCCGACCGCGAAGCCCGCCAGAGTGCCCTCGAGAGACTTCAGGCCGCCGAACAGCTTCGTGCGGCCGAACGCCTTGCCGGCGAGCGCGCTCGCCGCGTCGCCGAGCGCCAGCTGCAGTATCGCGGCGCCGACGATCATCGCGTCGCCGCCGGCGATCATCATGGCCGCGAGGCTCCCGGCCGTCGTATGGAAGATGCCGCTGAAGTGCTTGCGCTCGGTCTCCCGGATCATCCCGTCGAAGAAGGAGAACAAGGCGCGCTCGACCGCGGGGAGCTTGAGGCGCACGGTCTCGATGATCAAGACGACGGGAAGCCAGACGGCCATCGCGAAGCCGGCGCGCGGCCAGCCGAGCAGGTGAAAGACGCCGAGGTAGACCAAGGACAGCATGTGAAAGGCCTTGCGGCCGAATTCCCGCCGGAGATCGACTACCAAGCGAACGCCCTCTTCTTCGCCGCCGACAGCGCGGGCTTGGTCCACAGCCACGCCAGGCTCCAGAAGCGCTTCGTCAGCCCGCCCGCCTCGCGCAGGTTCGCCAGCAGCGGCACCGATTCCGGGAACAGCCCTTTGAGCAGGAGCATGATCATCAGCGCGTTGGCGATCGCGATCAGCGCGAGGGAGAACAGCACGCCGCCCGCCGCGTCGAGGTCCGGCTGGCGCGTCTGCGTCAGGGAATCCCACGTGAACAGCAGGTGCGCGGCCAGGGAGCCGCCGAGCAGGAACAAAAACAGCGCCTCGCCCCCGGCGTCGGGCCGAACCCACAGCAGCAGCCGGTAGCCCAGCGCGACGGCAAAGGCGTAAAACGGCACGCAGTACGGCGCGAGCGCCACGAAGGCGCTCGAATGCGAAAGGTCCACGTGGCCTTCCTTCTCCCCGACCGCGATCGCGTACACGCTGCCGCCCGTCGCCCAGGCCGCCATCGCGTGCGTGAGCTCGTGGCCCAGCACGTAGCTCCAGCGCGCGCCCCGCGCGGCCCACGCCACGGGCCCGGCCGGACCTTGGATCAGCCAGCGATGCATCGCCCACGCGCAGAACGCGAGGACCAGGCCCGCGGCGAAGGGCGCCGCCGTCGAGGAATGGACCGCGACGCCGGCGAGCGTTTTCGCCGCCGCCCAGAGCAGGGAGCCCGACAGGGGCAAAAGGAGAATCCCGACGAGCAGGCGTGCCATCCGCCTACTCCAGCATGTAGTCTTGGTAGGGTATCTTTTGAGCTTCGAGCTCTTTCTTCCAGAGGGCGCGGGTCTCCGTCATTTTGACGCGCGCCAGGGCGCTCCAGCGGTTCTCGGGCGGGCTGAACAGCTCGGCGGCGGTCTGATACCAGACGTAGGCGTACTTGAGCGAGCTTTCAGCCACGGCCTGATCGCGCTCGAAGCGCGCCAGGCCGGCCTTTTGCGCATACGCCGCGCGGTCGAGCCTGCCTTTGGCCAGCTCGCGGGACAGCTCGCCCTCGCGCGCCGCGAGCTCGGCGTCGAAGTGGGCTTTCTTGAGCTCGGGCCTGCGGCTCCACTCCATCCACTTCTCGCCTTCGAGGTACGCCGAGCGCGCCCGCAGGATCAGATCGACGCGGGCCATGCCGTAGACGGCCGCGATCAGCGCCGCCGCGATCAGGACCGCGCGGCCCGCGCCCGTCTTCATGCCCCGTCGCCGGGCGCGGTACCCAGCATGCGATGAAGCGCCGCGATGAGCATGGCGGGACGCACGGGCTTCTGCAGGAAATCCTTCACGTTCGGCTCCTGCGTCACCATCTCGATGCTCTTGGCGTCCATCGCGCGGCCCGTCACGACGATGATCGGGATGTGGCCGTAGCCGCGCGACTGGAGCTCGCGCAGGGCCTCATAGCCTCCCATCCCGGGAAGCATGAAATCGAGCACGATGGCGTCGGGGTCCCGCGCCGCGACCTTGGCCAGCGCCTCCACCCCGTCCATCGCGCGGTCGGTGCGGAAGCCCGCCTTCTTGACGACGTGGTCCATCAAGTCGAGCAGGGACTCGTCGTCGTCGACGAGCAGGACGAGCTTGCCGGCAGGAGCGGCCGCCGCCTCGCTCACGCGGCCTCCGACGAACGGGGCTTGAGCAGCCGCGCGAGCGTGGCGGAGAGCACGGCGGCCTTCACCGGCTTCTCGAGGAAATCCACGACGTTCGATTCCTGCCGGATCATCTCGGCCGTCGAGCGGTCGGTGTAGCGTCCGGTGATGATCACGATCGGAATGCGGGAGAGGTCGCTGCCCTGCAGCTGGCGCAAAACCTCGAAGCCCCCGTAGCGGGGCATCATCAGGTCGAGAAGAATCAGATGGGGCTTGAGGCGCTCGGCCTTCTGGACGCCGTCCTCGCCGTCCACGGCGGATTCGACGCGAAAGCCCTCCTTCTTGACCAGGAAGCCCAGAAGCTCGCGCACTCCCTCATCATCGTCGATGATCAGGACAAGCTTCGCGTTTTCGCCGGGTTCCGCCATGCGTTCATTTTACCGTATTTTTGCCGTCAGGATATGGCGCGGCCGAGCCCGCGGGGCTATACTCCCGCCGAGAGGTACCAACATGCGCCGAGCCCTCCGCCTCCGGCCGTTCTTCGCCGCCGCCCTCTGCGCCGCTTTTTTCGTCCAGTCCACCGGCGCCGCCGACCTCGCTCCGATCTTCGCCCGCGGCATGATGCTGCCGCCCCCCGGACGCATGGCGCCGTTTCCGATGCCCGGGCCGGCCAAGCCCGCGAAATCCGTGAAGCCCGCGGGCGAACCGTGGCTCGCCTCGGCGATCGTCGTGGCGCGCTGGGTGACGGAGCGCTTGACGGCGCCCGCCGCCGTCGAGGCGGCGCCGCCGCCCGAGGCGCTCGCGTCCTTCTCGGCCGCCGCGAGCAACGAGGTCGCCGCGATCGCGTCGCTGCCTTCGCCCGAGCCTCCGGCGGACCGCATGCTGATCTCGATGGAAGGCCGCCGCGTCATCGCCTCCGGGCTCGCGGCTCAGCTGGCGTCCCTCCTTCAGTACCGCTCCGAGCTCAAGCCGCTGCGCCCGCGCTTCGTCGGCGAGTGGGTCGGCAAGGGCCCGGTTCGCGCGCGCGTCGACTATCTCAATCCGTTCGGCGTCACCCGGGGCGAGGCCAAGGGCTTCCGCGTGCATCTGTCCGACGGCTACGAGCGCCTGCTGCCGCATCGCGGCCTCATGCCGAACTCCCTGATGCGCGAGCTTCCGCTGTACTTCGCCGGCGACTCGGTCGACGTCGAAGCCACCGTCCTAAACACCGGCTCCACGATGCTGACGGACCTGAGCGTCGCGGCCGTGCAGGAGGAGCACACCGCGTCCGGCGACGCGGGCGCCCCGCTGACCTCGCCCGTGATCAACGGGGTGGCGAGCCTGGCGCCGGGCGCCACCGCCGTCCTGCGCTGGCGCATCAAGCTGTCCTCGGGCGGCCGCGAGGCCGTGAACTTCGAGCAGACCCACCTGCGCGTGCTGGGCAAGGACCCGGCGGGGTCCGAAAAGGTCCTGCTCGACCAGGCCCAGGCCGGCATCGTCGACCCTCCGGGCCCGGAGTGAAGCCCGCAGTTGTTCTATAATGGCCGCGCATGGACTTCGACGAATTCCGCGGCCGCGTTGAACGGATCGACAAGCTCGCGGCTTCCGGCGACGATCGCGCGCTTCTCTCAGTCCTCAACGAGCTCGCGGAGTCCGATCTTCCCGACCTGGACCGCGCGCGCCTCCTGAGCCAGGCCGCGCAGGCGCACGAGCGCCTGGGCGAACCGGACCAAGCGCTCACGGCCTACGACCGCGCGGCGAACCTCGAGACGCCTCACCATCGCTTCCAGGCCGCCTTCCGCAAGTCCGACTATCTGATGCGCCTCGGCCGCAAGGACGAGAGCCGAGAGGTCCTCAAGTCGCTTCTCGAGCGGCCCGAGGCCACGCTCTCCGAGCGCCACTCCTTCGAAGCCCGCCTCAAGCTCCTGCGCCGCGTCGCGTAGCGATCGCGCGGCCTCGCGGCGTCACCGGGGCTCCGTCTTCAAGGTCTTGTGGAGCGCGGCGACGAACTTGGCCATTTTCACCGGCTTGGCGACGAACTCGACGACGTTCGCCTCCGCGCGTATCATCTTGATCGTGGAGTCGTCGAGGACGCTGCCGGTGACGACGAAGATCGGGATGCGCCCGCTCGCCTTGCCCTGAAGCGAGCGGAGGAATTCGTAGCCGCCCTGCCCCGGCATCATGAGGTCGGTGATGATGAGGTCCGGCGTCTGCGTCTCGAGCTTCGCGCCGGCGTCGAGCCCGTCCACCGCGGTAAGCACGCGAAAGCCCTGGATGCTCGCGCTCATCTCGAGGAAGCTGCGCACGGTCTCGTCGTCGTCGACGACGAGGATCAGCTTCTCACCCGGGGCCGCGAGGGCGGGCGCGGGAGCGGCGACGGCCGTTTCCGACGGCGCGGCCGGCAGCGGCGCGGCCTCCGGCGGCGGCGCCTGCTTCTCCTGACGCGGCGGAGCGGCGGTCAGGAAAATCCCGCTCGAGTTCGGATCCAGCGCGCGCGCCAGATCGGGGAAGGCCTCCGCGGGCTTCCACGCGTCCTGGGTGGTCGCGCCGGCCGGGAAGACCAAGGTGTCCTTCTTGAACCCCGGGCGAAGGGCCAGCTGGGCGGCCTCGAAGGGTCCGATCGCCTTGTCCCCCTCGTAGAGATAATACGGCATGCCACGGAGTATACCCTCGCAAGCGCGCCCGCGCCAGCCTCGGAGTCCTCAGGGTTTCGCCGCCCTCTAGAACACGCTCCGGCCTGATCGAAGCGGCGAGGGCGGCGCTCCCTGAGACGCCGTGGAACGGTCTACTTGGCGGCGGGAGCCGGAGCGGCCTCGGCCGCGGCCTCGGCCTTCTTTTCCTTGCGCTCCTGCCTCGCCTTCTTATGCATGCCCTTCATCTTCTCGCGATGAGCCTTGCGCTTCTCCATCTGCTTTTCCTTGAAGGCCTCGCGCTCCCCCTTCATCTCCTTCTTGAATTCCTGCCTCTCGGCCTGGATTTCCGGATTGCCGGCGCCGGCGGCGGGCTTATCCTCGGCGCGAACGGGGGCGATCAGAGCGAGCAAAAGAGCGGCGGACAGCATGATTTTCATGGGTTAATCTCCGTGATCGGGCGTTTCGACATGCTAGCATAACACCCGAAAATGAAACGCGCCAGACCTCCCATCGTCCGTTGGCTGCTCGCGGGGCTGATCGTCGCCGCCGCCGCCGGGGCCTTCGCGGTCCTCTGGGTGGTCTGGCTGCCGGACGTCAAGCCTCTCAAGAAGCGCCCGCCGTCGACCACGGCCTACATCGAGCTGCGCAAGAGGCAGGCCGCGGCCAAGGGCCGGAAGCTCGACCTCCGCTGGACCTGGGTCGCGTCCGACGCGATCTCGGAGAACCTGAAGAGGGCGGTCGTGACGGCCGAGGACGACGAGTTCTGGCGGCACGACGGCGTCGACTGGGCCGCGATCCGCGCCGCGTACGAGCGCAACCGGAAGGCGGGGCGCTTCGCCGCCGGGGGCAGCACGATCACGATGCAGCTCGCGCGCAACCTCTACCTTTCGCCGAGCAAGAATCCCCTGCGCAAGGCGAAGGAGATTCTCATCGCGCGGCGGCTCGAGCGGGAGCTCGGCAAGCGGCGCATACTGGAGCTCTATCTGAACGTCGTCGAATGGGGCAAGGGCGTTTTCGGCTGCGAGGCCGCGGCGCGCGCCTATTTCGACAAACCCTGCGCGGACCTGACCACGGACGAGGCCGTCGCGATGGCCGTCGTGCTCCCCAACCCGCGCCGCTGGGACCCGGCCAAGCGCGGCGTCTACGTCGAGCGAAACTCGAAGCGGATCATCGCCCGGATGATGGCGGCGGACCGGGCCAGGGCCGAGGCCGACGGCGAGGACGACGAGGAGATCATCGAGCCCGAGGTCGCCGTCGACACGGCGGCGGTGACGGCCTCGACGGACGCGGCGCCCGGCGGGCCTCCGCTCGCGCGGTAACGCCGCCCGCCGTCAAAGATTGGTGGTGACGAGGGTTTCGGTGGCGGAGACGCCGTCCACCGCGCGAATGCGGGCGACGATCAGGTTCGAGAGCTTGTCGACGGTGTCGGACTCGGCCGAGAGGATCATGTCCCAGCCGCCGAACACCATGTACACCTCGGTCACGCCCTCGAGCGCGCGGATCGTGCGCACGGCCGCCTGCTCCTTGCCCGGCGTCAGCTTGCACAGCACGAAGGTCTTCATGTCATCTCCTTTCGTTCCACTCCGCCGACCGGTAGCGCGCTTCGAGGCGCGCTCCCGCCGCCAGCCATTCCGGAAGGATCTCGAGGGACGGACGACCGAATTCCCGCGAAATTCCGTCGATCACGACGTCCTGAGGCACACTGACCCTCAACGAGCCTTGATATAACCCTTTAACGCCTTTCTTGCGCAAGGCCCCGCCCAAAATCTTCTTGTCGTCCGCGTCCACGAGGTCGGCTTTTTCCGCCCGTGAGAAACACGCCGTGGAAATGCCGCCGGTCTTTATCTTCGGGCTCCACATGCCGTTGGCCGTGCCGCGCGCCTTCAAGGCCTGATGGATGCCCCGGTGTATGTTCTTGTAGATCGTCTCGGGCGCGCAGGTCCGGTCCCACGGGAAAACGAGGCTGAACGTGACGTCTCCGTCGTGGAAGACGATCCCCCCGCCGGTCGCCCGGCGCACGGGCTCGATCCCCGGCCTGCAGGCCGCCTTCGCCGCGGCGTACGGCTGAGAGAAGCCGAACGTGCAGGCTTCCCCCTTCCACTCATAGACGCGCAGGACGAGGGCGTCCGGCGGCGACTCCAGCAGCACCGCCTCGTCGAGGGCCATGTGGCCCGCGGCGTCGAGAACCAGCCGCCGGCTCAGCTCAGAGCCGAGCACGAGCAGAAGAAGTTGCGGTCGCCGTAGGGCCCGTCGACGCGGCCCACCGACGGCCAGAATTTCCGCTCCCGCAGCCAGGCGGCCGGATACGCGGCCGTCTCGCGCGAATACGGATGGGTCCAGGCGTCGGCGACGACCGACTCGGCCGTGTGCGGCGCGTTTTTCAGCGGGTTGTCGGTCTTCGGCCACTCACCCTTCTCGATCTTGCGCGCCTCCTCCCGGATGGAGATCATCGCGTCGCAGAAGCGGTCGAGCTCGGCCTTCGGCTCCGATTCCGTCGGCTCGATCATCAAGGTCGCGACGACGGGGAACGAAGTCGTCGGAGCGTGGAAGCCGTAGTCCATCAGGCGCTTGGCGATGTCGTCCACCGAGACGTCCGTCGCCGCCTTGAAGCCGCGGGGATCGACGATGCACTCGTGAGCCACGAGTCCGTTCTTTCCCTTATAAAGGACCGGGTAGTGCGGGTCGAGGCGCTTGGCGATGTAGTTGGCGTTCAGGATCGCGTTCTTCGTCGCGTTGGCCAAACCGTCCGGCCCCATCATCCGTATGTACATCCACGAGATCGGCAGGATCGAAGCCGAGCCGAAGGGCGCGGAGGACACGGCGGAGACCTCCTT
>JAQTNG010000119.1 GCA_028714015.1 Elusimicrobiota bacterium
CCCCGATCTCGGCGTCCGCGTCGGCGGGCTTTCGGGCGGAAACCAGCAAAAAGTCGTCCTCGGGCGGGTTCTGATGGCCGAGCCGTCGGTCATCTTCCTCGACGAGCCGACGAGGGGCATCGACGTGGGCGCCAAGATCGAGGTCTACGAGATCATCAACGCGTTGACGGCGTCCGGCAAAGCGGTGGTGCTCGTCTCGAGCGAATTGCCGGAGCTCATGGGCATGAGCGACCGGATCCTGATGCTGCACGACGGGCGCCTCTCCGGCGCGTTCACCAAGGCCGAGGCCACTCAAGAGGGTCTGCTGGCCGCCGCGATGGGCCACGCGAGGAATTAATGGACAACAAGAAGCTCCTGCGGGACCTCTCGCCGGTGATCGCGCTGGCGCTCATCTGGGGCGTCTTCGCGACGCTCTCCCCCCACTTTCTCACGCCGCGCAACCTCTCGATGCTGATGATCGAGCTGTCGACGACGGCTCTGCTGGCGCTCGGCATGTTCCTCATCATCCTGCCCGGCCACATCGACCTCTCGGCCGGCAGCGGCGTGGGGCTCATCGGCGGGATCGCGAGCGTGCTGATCATCCAGCACGCGTGGCCGGCGCCGGCCGCGCTGCTGATCGCGTTCCTGATCGCGATGGCGGTCTGGATGGCGATGGGCTCGGTGATCGTCAAGCAGAAGATGCCCGCGTTCATCATCACCCTCGGCGGGCTGCTCGTCTTCAAGGGGCTCTTCTGGCTGGTGATCCGCAACTCGACGGTGCCCGTGGCCCCGGGCGGCTCGTGGAACATGTATTCGCTCCTGACGACGTACTACCTGCCCCATGTCGCGGGCTACGCCGCCGCGATGGCCTGCGCGGCGGCCTTCAGCTGGACGCGCGTGCTCGCGCACCGCCGCGCCGGCGGGACGAAGGACGCGGCGGGCCGCGAGCGCGTGTTCCTCGAGTGCTTCGTCATCTTTCAGGCCCTGTTCCTGTTCACCTTCCTGATGAACCAGTTCCGCGGCATCCCGCTGCCCGTGGTGATCCTCGGCGTGGCCGCGGTCGCGGTGTCGGTGCTGACGCGCCTCACGCGCTTCGGGCGCTACCTGTACGCGATCGGCGGCAACGAGGAGGCCGCGATCATGTCCGGCGTGCCGGTGGACCGAGTCGTGATCGGAGCGTACATGATCATGGGCGCGATCGTCGCCTTGACCGGCTTCATGCAGACCGCGTACTCCGGCGCGTCCACGACCACGGTCGGCGAGCTGATGGAGCTCGACGCGGTGGCGGCCTGCGTGATCGGAGGCACGAGCCTCAAGGGAGGCCGCGGCACCGCGCTCGGCGTCCTGTTCGGCGCCTTGATCATGGCGAGCCTGCTCAACGGCATGACCTTGCTCGCCGTCGCTCCCGAATTCAAGTTCATCGCGCGCGGCCTCGTGCTCTCCTTGGCCGTCTGGCTCGACACGCGCCTCTCGAGAGCCTAGATGGACATCCGCCGCGGAGACACGGGACGGCGTCGCCTGCGACTATCCTCAAGGATGGTCGGCGCGGCGATGGCCGTTCTGCTCCAGTCCTCTCCGGCATATGCGGCGCCGGCGTCGGCCGCGGCGCCGCCGCAGACGGACGCCGCGTTCCTCGAGGACCTCTCCAGGCGCGAGTTCCGCTTCTTCTGGGAGCAGGCCGACCCGAAGACGGGGCTCGTGGCGGACCGGGCGGGCGCCGACGGGACCTCGCGGGGCGGCGTCGCGAGCGTCGCCGCGACGGGCTTCGGGCTGAGCGCGCTGTGCCTGGGCGCCGAACGCGGCTGGATCGCGCCGGGCCAGGCGCGCGCGCGCGCGAAGCTCACCTTGCGCTTCCTGCTTCAGTCCGCGCCGCAGGAGCACGGCTTCTTCTATCACTTCCTCGACAGGACGACCGGAGCCCGCGCGTGGAAGAGCGAGGTCTCGACGATCGACACCGCGCTGCTGCTCGCCGGCGTCCTGACCGCGCGCCGGTGCTTCGAGGGCGACGCGGAGGTCGGCCTGCTCGCGGAGGCCTTGTACGAACGCGTCGACTTTCCCTGGATGCTGAAGGGGAAGCCCCCGCTGCTGTCGATGGGCTGGAAGCCGGAGACGGGATTCATCGCCGCGAGGTGGGACGCCTACAGCGAGCACATGATCCTCGACCTGCTGGCGATCGGCTCGCCGTCGCACCCGATCCCGGCCAAAACCTGGGACGGCTGGCGGCGCGACCTGGTGACCTACTCGACCTATACCTACATCGCGGGCGACAAGCCTCTGTTCATCCACCAGTACTCGCACGCCTACGTGGATTTCCGCGGCAAGCGCGACGGCCACGGCATCGACTACTTCGAGAACTCGGTCACGGCAACCAGGGCCCAGCGGCAATTCTTCATCGACCTCGCCAAGGAATTTCCCGCCTACTCGAAGGACGTCTGGGGCCTGACCGCCTCGGACAGCGCCCGCGGCTACATCGCGTGGGGCGCGCCCCCGCGCGACGCCGCGATCGACGGCACCGTGGTCCCCTGCGCCGCGGGCGGCTCGCTCATGTTCACGCCCGAGGAATCCCTGTCCGCCCTGCGCGAGATGAAAAGCCGCTGGGGCGGCAAAATCTACGGGCGCTACGGATTCGCCGACGCGTTCAACCCGGCGACCGGCTGGACCAGCCCGGACGTGATCGGCATCGACCTCGGCATCACTTTGCTCAGCGCCGAGAACCTGCGCGACGGGAAGATATGGTCATGGTTCATGAAGAACCCCGAGATCGCTTCCGCGATGACGAAGGCCGGATTCTAGGAGACAGCCCCATGATCATGCTCTTCGCGTTGCTGCTCGCCGCCGCTCCCGCGGCCGCCGCTCCCGCCCCCTCCGTCGAGGCCCGCGTCGAGTCGCTGCTCAAGCGCATGACTTTGGACGAGAAGCTGGGCCAGCTGCAGCAGGCCGGAGGGCCCGTGTCGGGCTCCCCCGAGCTCGTCGAGCTCGCGCGCCAGGGCAGGATCGGTTCGACGTTGAACGTGCGGGGCGCGGCGGCCGTCAACGCGCTCCAGCGCGCCGCCCTCCAGACGCGCCTCGGCATTCCCCTGCTGTTCGGCTTCGACGTGATCCACGGCTACCGCACCGTGTTCCCGATACCGCTCGCGATGGCCTCGAGCTGGGACCCCTCCGTCGCCGAGGCCGCGTCGCGATGGTCCGCCCGCGAGGCCGCCCTCGACGGCCTGCGCTGGACCTTCGCGCCGATGGTGGACATCGCGCGCGACCCGCGGTGGGGCCGCGTGGCCTAGGGCGCCGGCGAGGACCCGTTTTTGGGGGCCGCGATGGCGCAGGCCTACGTGCGCGGCTTTCAAGGAACGGACCCGGCGGCTCCGGACAGCCTCGCGGCGTGCGCGAAGCACTGGGTCGGCTACGGCGCCGCCGAGGCCGGCCGCGACTACTCCACCACCGAGATATCGGAGCGCACTTTGCGCGAGATATACTTCCCGCCGTTCAAGGCCGCGCTGGACGCGGGCGCGCTCACCTTCATGAGCGCGTTCAACGACCTCAACGGCGTGCCCTCGTCGGCCAATCCGTTCACGCTGACGGCCGTCCTGCGCGGCGAGTGGGGATTTTCCGGCTTCGTCGTCAGCGACTGGGACTCCGTCGCCCAGCTGATCCCGCACGGCATCGCCGCCGACGGCCGCGAGGCCGCCAGAAGGGCCCTGACCGCGGGCGTCGACATGGAGATGAACAGCCGCCTGTACGCCGCGGAGCTGCCGGGCCTGATCAAGGACGGCCGCGTGACGACGGCCGCCGTCGACGAAGCCGTGCGCCGCGTACTGCGCGTGAAGACGGCCCTGGGCCTGTTCGAGCGCCCGTACGCGGACGAGGCCCGCGCGTCGGGCTCCCCCGAGGCGGCGGCGCGCAGCGCCGCGCGCGACGCGGCCGTTCGCTCGCTCGTGCTGCTCAAGAACGACGGCGGCCTGCTCCCGCTCTCGAAGAGCCTCAAGAGGCTCGCCGTGATCGGGCCGCTCGCCGACGACGGCGCGGCCGTGCTCGGCTCCTGGAGCGGCGACGGCAAGGCCGCCGAGGCGACGACCGTGCTGGCCGGGCTGCGCGCGGCCCTGCCGGGAACGAAGATCGTCTTCTCGACGGGCTGCGAGGTCGCCGGGACCTCCGACGCGGGCTTCGCCCGCGCCGTCGCCGCGGCCAAATCCGCCGACGCCGTCGTCCTCGTGCTCGGCGAGGCTGGAGACATGAGCGGCGAGGCCTCCTCGCGCGCGTTCCTCGATCTGCCCGGCCGCCAGCTCGACCTGGCGAAGGCCGTGCTCTCGGCGCGGCGGCCGACGGCCGTCGTGCTCCTCAACGGCCGGCCGCTCGCGCTCTCGGCCCTCGCCGAGCGCGCGCCGGCCCTGCTCGAGGCCTGGCAGCCCGGCACCGAGGGCGGCTCCGCGATCGCGGCCGTGCTGCTCGGCGACGCGGGCCCCGGAGGCAAGCTTCCGATCACCTTCCCGCGCACGCTCGGCCAGGTGCCGCTGTACTACAACCACAAGAACACCGGCCGCCCGCCGGCCGAGGCCGACCACTACACCTCGAAGTACCTCGACGCCCCGGCGACCCCGCTGTTCCGTTTCGGCCACGGCCTCAGCTACGCGAGCGTGCGGCTCTCGAACCTCAAGGTCGTCGACCACCATGAGGGCCGCTACGGCGTCACCGTCGACGCGGAGAACGCCGGGGCCCGCGCGGGCGACGAGGTCGTCGAGATCTACATCCGCCGCGGCGCCGCGAGCGTCACGCGGCCGGTCGCGGAGCTCAAGGGCTTTCAGCGGCTCACGCTTCAGCCCGGCGAGAAGCGCGCAGTGGCCCTGGAGCTCGGCCCCCGCGAGCTCGGATTTTACGGCCTCGACATGAAGTTCGCCGTCGAGCCCGGAGAGTACGAGGTCATGGCCGGCACCGACTCGGCGCCGGGCCTGTCGGCGCGGCTCACCGTCGCTCCCTAGCGCGCCCATGGCGATCATCGACAAATACGCCCTCTACGCCAAGGCCGTCCAGACCCCCGCGGCCGACGCCCGCTTCTTCCGGCATCTCTACCGGGATCTCAGGGGCCGCGCCCCGAAGCGGCTGCGCGAGGACTTCTGCGGGACCTTCGGCGTCTGCTGCGAGTGGGTGAAGCTCGGGCCCGGCCAGACCGCGCACGGGCGCGACCTCTCCGAGGAGGCGCTGCGGTACGGGCGCGAGCGCAACCTGTCCAAGCTGACTCCGGGGCAGCGCCGCCGCGTCGCCGTGACCCGGCAGGACGTCCTCGAGCCGGGCGGACCCTCCCCCGACCTGATCCTGGCGCAGAACTTCTCCTACAACGTCTTCACGAAGCGGGAGGCCCTCAAGGCGTACTTCGTGAACTGCCGCAAGAGCCTGCGCCGGGGCGGCGTCCTCGCCCTCGACATCTTCGGCGGCGCGGGCACCCTCAAGCGCAACGTCGAGAGGACCGACAACCGAAACTTCGTCTTCTACTGGGAGCAGTCCGGCTTCGATCCGGTCACCCATGAGGCGAGCTGCGCCATCCACTTCAAGCCGAAGGGCCGCAAAAAGGTCAAGGACGTGTTCACCTACCGATGGAGGCTGTGGACCATCCCGGAAGTCCGCGAGCTTCTGGCCGAGGCCGGCTTCCGTACATCGCACGTCTATTGGGAAGGCCTCCGGGGGAAGGCCCGGCTCGAGCGGGTGTGGATCGCGCTGATCCTCGCGGAGAAGTAGCGCTTCAGCCGGGCGTGAGGCGCTTCACGGCGTCCTCGAGGGCCGCCACGCGCTTCTCGAGCTCGGCGACCCGATCCACGGCCGGCGGGGCCGCGGCGGCGGGGGCGGCGACGACGGCGGCGGGCATCGCGGCGGCGGCGGGCGCGGCGGCGGCTGCGCCCGTGAACAGCTGACGATAGCGGGACTCCTTCTGACCGGGCTGGCGCGGAAGCTTGGCGACCCACGGCTCCGCCCGCAGCGACATGTCCTGAAGCAGCGCTTCCACCTCGGCGCTGCTCGCGAACTCGCACAGGCGGTCGGTGCGCGTCTTGATCTCGCCCGCGGTCTGGGGGCCGCGGAGCAGGAGGACGCACATAGTCGCGATCGTCTTCGCGTCCGCGCCGTCGAGGAGGATCTCGGCGTGGTGCATGAACTTGGGCACGCGGCTGCCCGGCTCGTGTATGCGCCCCGCCAGGCTGCGCTCGATCAGGGAGTGCAGGCCCTGCGCCACGACCGGCTCCTCCAGGCTCATCACCGGGTCGCGGCTCGTTTTCTGGTTGCACGCGAGGACCAGGCTGTTGAGCGACAGCGGGTAGGACTCCGGCGTCGTCAGCGACTTCTCGATGAGCGCGCCCAGCACGCGCGCCTCGATCTCGTTCAATTCGGTGATCATTCGGTGATTCTAACTGTTTCCGGAAACAGCTGCTTATTAACCGGCGCCCGAGGCCGGTCGATGGCGCGGCGCGCCTCCTTGCCGACGTGGCGGTTGAAGGCGTCCCGCGCCTCGGGCGAGTCGATGCGCGACAGGGCCAGGGCCGCGGCGTAGCGGACGTCCTCGCTGCGGTCCTTCAGGGCCTTCGTCAGAAGAGGCACGACGCTCTCGTGCAAGGTGCCGATGTTGCCGAGGGAAAGGCCCGCGCTCGCGCGCACGCGCGCGCTGCGGTCCCCGAGCGCGGCGATGAGCGCCGGGACCGCCGGCGCGGCCTTCGCCCCGAGATGGCCGAGGTCGTCGGCGGCGCGCGCGCGCGTGCGCGCGTCCCCCTGCTTCAAGGCGCGCAGCAGGCCCGGCAGCGCGTCGTGAGCGGCCTTGCCGCCGGCGTCCTTCATGATCAGGCCCGGCGCGGCGACCTCGTGCTCGCGCGGCACGGGCGCGACGGGCCAGGGCAAGGTCTCCGGAGCGCCGCCGCCGCGGCCGCTCATCGCGAGGGCGACGCCCGGGCGAGAAACGGCCGCCGTCGACAGGTCGAGGAGGGCGTCGAGCTCGATGCGGCGCTGGAACTTCGTCGGCGAGGGAAGGTCCTCCTTCGGGCGCGCCGGTTTCGCGGCCGGCGCGGCCGAGGGGGCCGGCGGGACGGGATCGCGCGTCACGACCGCGTTCTCCGGAGGCGCGGGATTCGAGACTCGAGCCGGAGCGGGTTTTTTCCGCGGGCGCGCGGCCTCGATGCTTGCCGGAGATCCGGACACGGACACGATCCCCCGCCTCGCGCCCTGCGCCCAGGGAGCTCGGCCGGGGCCGGACTGGTCCTGGCAGGCGTTCACGTCTTTCGTGCTCGCGTCGGAAATCCAGCCCATGGCCTTCGCCTCTTCCCCCTCGGGGCCGAGGCTGCCGAGGCTGTGCAAGGTCATCAGGCGCACCACGGGGCAGGGCTCATGCTTGAGCAGCCTGTTCAATATCGGCGCCCCGTCGGTTCCGCGCGCCCCGAGGGCGTGGACGGCCGTCATGCGCACCTGCCAGTCGCCGTCGCCCGTCGCGAGGGCCAGGCCGGCCAGCCCTTCCTCCTGCATGTAGTCGAGCTCGTGCACGGCGTGGATGCGCGCGTTCCAGTTTCCGGTCTCGAGCTGCACGAGGATCGCCGGCAGGTTGCGGTCGGCGACCGAGGCCTCCTCGAAGCCCCGCGCGCGCCCGGAGGCGAGCAAGGCCAGGCCGGCGAGGAGGAAGGCGCGGGGCACACCTCAGTTTAGCCGGTTTACGCGGAAGGTCAAGCCTCGCCCCGGCCTCATCGTTGCTATGATGAAAAGCATATGTTCTCCCGACGAAACATCGGATCGGCGGCCCTGGCGATTTTGGGGTTTTTGCCGCTGGCCATCGCCGCCGGGACCGGGTCGCTCGGACCGTTCGACTCCGCCGCCGCCTGGCTCGGGGGCCTCGGCCGCGCCGCCGGCATACTCGGCCTGTCGTTTTTTCTTCTGGCCGCGATCATCAGCGTGCGCCTGCCCGGCGTCGACGCCCATTTCGGCGGCTTGACGCGGCTGTGGAACATTCACCACGCCCTGGGGGCCGCGTCCTTCCTCCTGCTGATGGGCCATCCGCTGCTCCTCGCCTTCGCGGCCGCGGGGGCTTCGCCCCGGGCCGCGGCCGCCGTGCTGTTTCCGGGGCCCGGCGAGTGGAGCGTCTGGGCCGGCTGGGCGGCGCTGGCCGTGATGACCGCTTTCCTGGCGCCCACCTTTTCTTTTTTCGGCGCCCCGGACTATCAGCGCTGGAAATCGCTGCACGCCCTCTCCGGCGCGGCCTTGGTCCTGGGCGTGGCGCACGCGCTCCCGCTGGGCCGGTCGCTGCCGGGACGATGGGGCGCGGCGATTTGGGCGGGCGGCGGGGCGCTGGCTTTGCTCTCCTTCGCCTACCGCATGGCTATCGCCCGCTTCGTCGGCCGCAAGAGCTACAGGGTCTGCCGCGTGGACGCGATCGGGCGCGGGGTCGTCGAATTGTCGCTCAAGCCGGACGGCGAGCTTCTCGCCTACCGCCCCGGTCAATTCGTCTATCTGACGCCGCTCGACGACGGCCTCGCCCGCGGCCGCGGCGAGGAGCATCCCTACACCGTGTCGTCCTCGCCGCGCGAGCCCGTCCTCAGGATCGCGATCAAGGATTTGGGCGACGCGACTCACGCCCTGCAAACGGCCGCCGTGGGGAGCCGGGCCCTCGTCGAGGGGCCCTACGGCGGGATTTTCCCGCCCGGGGAAAAGGAAGCGCGCGAATTGTGGATCGCGGGGGGAATCGGCCTGACTCCCTTTCTCGGCCGCGTGCGAGGCTTGAGCGCCGACCGGCCCGCGGACATCCATCTCATTTACTGCGTCCAGGACGAGACCCGGGCCCATTTTCTCCAGGAGCTCGAAGGCGCCGCCGCGAAGGTCCCGGGCTTCAAGCTCACGATGCATTTCTTCGCCCGCGAAGGGCCGCTGAACGCGGCGTTCCTGCGCTCCCGCTGCCCCGATCTCCGCGGCCGCGACGTCTACGTCTGCGGGCCCATTCCCCTGATCGACGGCGCGCGCCGGGAGCTGAGAGGCGCGGGCGTCCCGGCGTCCCGCATCCACTCGGAGGACCTCGCGTGGCTATGAAGCGCCTCATCTATTCGATGTTCATCGCCTTTCTCGCGAGCGTCGCGACGATCGCGATCCTCGCGCGCCTGTCGCCGCCGCCCGCCGGGCCCGGCGCCGCGGAGGAGCGGGGCATTTCCGCGGAGGAGCTGTCCCGGCATTCGTCCCCGGGGGATTGCTGGATGGCCATCGCGGGAGGCGTTTACGCGCTGAGCGGCTATATCCCCAGCCATCCCGCCCCGGAGAAGGCGATGGCCGTTTGGTGCGGCAAGGACGCCACCGAGGCTTTCAACACGAAGGGACTCGGACGGCCTCACAGCCCCGCGGCCCGCGCGCTGCTCCCGTCATACCGGATCGGGTCTATGCGCCCGCGCCCTTCCTCGCGCTAACGCGTCAGCCCGAGGAACAGGCCGTCGACCCACCCGGTTCGGTACATCACCCACAGCCCGAAAGCGACGCTCAGCGCTCCGGTCCCGGCGGACATCCAGCGCGCGGCGCCGACCCCGCAGCGGAGCAGGCTCAGCATCGACCGCTCCATGAGCGCGCTGATCGCCAGCATGCCCGCGAGCGTCCCCGCTCCGAAGACCAGCAGATAGAAAACCGCGGTGCGCGCGTCCGGGATCGCGGCGAGCGCCAGCAGGGCGACCGCGCCGCTGCCGGCGAGGCCGTGAACGAGCCCGACGCCGAGCGAGCGCAGCAGCTGCGCGCGGCCCGCGGACCGGGCGCCGCGGGCCAGGCGAACGAGCGCGCCTTCGTGGACGTGACGGTGGGAATGCGCGGGCGCTCCGCCGTGCCCGTGCGCGTGATCGTGCTCCGTCGTCCGCAGCG
>JAQTNG010000120.1 GCA_028714015.1 Elusimicrobiota bacterium
CCGCCTCAAGATTCGCTTCGAGGCGCCCCGCGCGCTCGACCTTTCGCGCCGCGCCGCGGCGCTCAGCGCCGCGAAGACGATCCGCTACACGGGAGAGATGACCGCCGCGACCTACGCGAGGTGGGAGCCGACGCTGGCGAAGCTGTACGCCGCGCCCGCGGCTCGCCGCCGCGTCGTCTTCACGCTCACCTCGCTCAGCGATCTCCCCGCGGCCCTCGAGCTGATACAGCTCTCCACGCTGTGGCGCGAGCAGGACGCGCTGTCCCGCGTCTCGTTCGTTCTGGACCTTAAGAATGACGCGGAGCGCGCGCGCGCCGAGACTTTGCTGCGCGGCGCCGCCACGCGCGTCCTGCCGGGCTGGAACGCCGTCGCGCTCGACTGGATCGAGGTGCTCCCCGGCGCGTCGCCGGAAGCCCGCGCCGCCCTGGCGCGGGACGCCGTTTCCTTGCCTTAAGCCAGGGCGCGGGAGAGGGCGTCCACGAACGACGACGCCGAGGGCCAGCGGTCCTCGGGCCGGGGCTCGAGAGCGCGGCCGATCGCCGCGTCCACCTCGCGCCGCAGGCTCGGCGCCGCCTCGGAGGGCTTGCGGTACATCTTCTGAGCCTTGAGCATCACGCCGCCCGTCGGGAAGGGCAGCGATCCGGTCAGGGCCTCGTAGGCGCACGCGCCGAGCGCGTAGACATCGGCCGACGGCGTCACCACGCCCTGCTCCTGCTCGGGCGACATGTAGGCCGGCGTGCCGGTGATCTCGATCTTGGACATCGTGGACATGGTCTCCTGCACGCGGCGCGCGATGCCGAAGTCCATGACCTTGGCCTGGCCCCCGTGGATCATCACGTTGGCGGGCTTGAGGTCCTGGTGCACGACGCCCTGGCCGTGGGCGTAGTCGAGCGCGGAGGCGATCTGCTTGAAAAAAGCGGCGGTCTCGGCGGGGTTCACCGGCCCGCGCCCGAGGCGCTCGTGCAAGGTCTCGCCGGGCACGCGCTCGAACACGATGAAAAGCCCCTCCGCGTCCTCGTGGATCGCGTGTATCTCCACGATGTTCGGGTGCTTGAGGCCGGCGACGGTCCGCGCTTCCTTTAAGAACCGGCCGCGCTCGCGCGGGTTGTCGGCGACCTCCGGCCGGAGCTTCTTGAGCGCGACCGTCCTCTGCAGGCCCAGGTCGATCGCCTCGTAGACGACGCCCATGCCGCCCTGGCCCAAGACCTTCACGACGCGAAAGCCCTTGGGCACCGCGTCCACGCGGGGTGCGGCGGCCGCCAGGGCGTCATGGTCCTCCTGGCGCAAGGCCATGCGGACCGACGAGTCGCCGCGCTTGCGGAAAAGCGCGAAGGAGAAAAAAAGCAAGGCGGTCCCGACGGCCCCGAGCCACACGGGCCACGAGCGGGCGCTCTTCGGGGCGGCTCCGCCGCGGACGGCGAGCGCGTCGTTGTACACGGCGTCGAACTGGGAATCGAGGGACGCGGCGCGGGACAAGTCGGCCAGCGCCTCCTCGCCGCGGCCGAGCGCGCCCAGCGCGGCGGAGCGGGCGACATAGGCGTGCGCGTCCTTGTCGTCGATGGCGAGCGAGCGGTCGGCCTCGATGAGGGCCTCCTGCGGGCGGCCGAGGTCGGTCAGGTCGCGCGAGAGCAGGTGCAGCGACCGGGAATCGCGGGGATTGAGCTCGACCGCCTTCCTGGCGTCCTCGGCCGAGTCGTCGTAGCGCAGAAGGGCCCGGCGCGTCATCGCGCGCAGGCGGAACGCGCCGGCGTCGGCCGGGGCTTCCTCGATGCGGCGCGTCAGGGCCGCCTCGGCGCCGGCGTAATCCTTGATCGCGATCTTGCCCGAGGCGTCGCGCAGGGCCGCGGCGCCGTGCAGGTCGGGGGCGGTTCCGCCGAGTCCGGCGGGCATGGCCGCCGGGCCGCGCGCGCCGGCTCCGGCGCCGGCCAACGCTCCAAAGGAGATCGGGGAGGCGAGCATCGCCCCGCCCGAGCCCTCGTCCTGGCGCAAGCCCGCGACGAGCTCGGCGATGCGGGACTTAACCGTCTTGGACTCCACGGCCGTCTTCACGGGCTCGGTGAGCTTCACATAAGACAGCAGGGCCGGATCCTGAGGATTTCTCTCTAAAGCCGCGAGCGCGTACTGGCGGGCCGCGGCGGGATTATCCGATTGGGCGAGACGGGATACTTCGACGCGGTCGCGCGCCGCCTCCGGCGTCGTCGCGGGAGCGAACGCGGTCGCGGCCCCTCCCGTTCCCAAGTTCGCGTTCAAGGTCGGCGCGGCCAAGCTTGGGGAACCGATCGCCTCGCCTAATGGCTTCGCGCGCAAGCCCGAGAGGATTTGGCCTTCCTCCAATAGCCCCGCAGCCGGCCCGGCGATGCATTTCCCCTTGTGCCAGTATTGGCCGACGGCGCAATCTCCGCTGGAGACGACCGGGGCGGGAGAAACCTGATCGGTCGAGGCGTCGGGGCCATCCTGTTGCGACTTATCTCCCGCCGTCACGACGGCCGGCACGACCTCGGACGTATTCTCCGTGGCGATTGAGGTCTGTTTCGTAAAAGCCCAAACCGGGCACGCAAGGAGGGGAACCGAAAGAACGAGGGTGGGGATGAAATATCTCATAGAAGGGTAGTCGGAGTGTAGCCCCGACCCCCAACCCTGTCAAGGCGGATTCAGCCAACTTTTTAATGGTCTAGGCCCATCGACCCAAACGGACCCAGGCCTTTCGGCGGATCCCGACCGGGACGCATGCCCCAGGGAAAGCACTCATAAGCCGCCTACAATTCAATCATGAGAATGAAGACTCGTCCCCTCGCCACGATCCTCACCTCGGCCTACATTTCGGCCATGCTCGCCTCGAGCGTGGCGCCCATCCGAACCGGCGCGACTTTGGCCGCCGCCGTCGATCCCATGGCCGCCGAAAAGGCGCTTCAGAACGCCATCTCCGGTCTCGATGTCTCCGGTTGGGCCGCCGCCACCGCCGGAATCCCAGCCCCCGCCGCGCCAGCGCCCAAGGTCGTTGCCAACAACCCGCCGCCCAAGTCCGATCCGTTGCCCCCCGAGGAATGGATCGCGCGCTTGATTAAATACACGCGGACCGATCCGGTCTTTGGCTCGATCACAGCCAAGATGTGTGCCGTTTTAGAGCTGTGCGACGGGACCGAGGCCATGCCGTTGGCAATGGTGAAAAGCGACTCGACCGGCGCCAAGCGCTATTTCGCATTGCCGGTCAATGCCGACTCCAAAGATATCGTCATTATGGTGGAGACACCGCTTGTCACATATCTCTACTTGACGGATAAAACCGGCAAGCTTCGCGCCGCGGTCATTTCCGACAAGAGCGGCGTCCGCTTGATCACGAATGAGAGGGCCGCGGAGAGCTTTAAGGCCGAGGTCGCGATTTTCGCCAAGGAAGCCGAAGGCCTCCCTCCGACCGGAACCGCCGTCGCCGGCAACAGCTAGTTTTTGGAGAATCCCCGAATGAATACGAGGCGCCTGACCACGATCCTGACCTCGGCCTACCTGTCAGCCATGCTCGCCTCGAGCGTGGCGCCCATCCGAACCGGCGCGACTTTGGCCGCCGCCGTCGATCCCATGGCCGCCGAAAAGACGCTTCAGAACGCCATCTCCGGCCTCGATGTCTCCGGTTGGGCCGCCGCCGGCGCCGAAATTCCTTCTCCCCGTCAGACGACGCCGAAGGCCGCGCCCGTCAATGTTCGCCCCAAGGCCGAACCGGTGATGACCGAGGAACTCATGGAGCGCATGATCAAAGTGGTCCGCGATCAAACAGAGTCCGGCGCGATCGACGTCAAAATCTGCAAAATTTTTGATCTCTGCGATGGAACAAAGGATATGCCCGTAATGCTGGGCATAAGCGATTCGACCGACGGCCAGCATTATTTCGCAGTTCCCCTGAAAATCGACTCCAAAGATATCATCATTGCCGTAAAACACACGACGGTCATCGAAGCCTACCTCACCGACAAGACCGGCAAGCTTCGCGCGGCTGCCGTCTTGGAAAATGGGAGCGCCCATCTCATAACCAACGAGAAAGCCGCCACGAAATTCGAGGCCGAGCTGTCCCTGTTCGCGGGCGAAGCCGCCGCCCTCCCCCCGACCGGAACCGCCGTTCCCGGCAACAGCTAATTTTCGTCCGATAAAATGAGAACCGGACCCGCTTTCTTTTTGACTCCAAACGACATGTCAGCCTAGGCCGTTAGGGTCCACCCGCTTCCAGGGCGAAAGGCCCTCGCTGCGTTACCCATCTTCCGGTATTCTTACATCAGTAGCTCTGTAGCCTGGTGAATTGGCCCCGGGGTATCCACGATCCGGCCTTAACCGGATGAGTCCAGAGGAAGCGCCGAATAGGTCGCTTCTTCTATTTTTTTGGAGGTCGCTCTTGATCAAGTCGAAAACGGATAACTGGCCGGTTCTGGCCGCCGCGTTGTTCTGTTTTGCCGCCTGCGGAAAGAAGGATGACGGAGCGCCTACTCCCGTCCTGTCGGCCCCCGGCGCAATCGAGAAAGTCTCAGCGCAGGCCGAGGTCAAGGCGTCCAGCGGCCCAGTCGAACTCAGCTTACTCTTGCACAAAACCGAGATAAAGGCGGGAGACTACCTCTGGCAGCAAATCCGCCTCCGGAATTCCGGCGACACACCCATGATCGTCGCGGACCAGGTATTTCATGATCCTTGGGAATTGAGGAAACATAGCGGGTCCGGCTACGGGATTTACGTCGAAGCTCTCGGACCGGACGGAAAGCCGCTGAAAGTCGAGTACAGCAGGGAAAAGGCTGCGCCTCCAAAGGATGAGGAGGTTTCGGGGCTTCTTGAAGTCGAAGGGCCGCAAGAGCAGGCGATGCTCGACGACTGGAAAAAGAAAGGTTTAAGCCCGGAGGAGATCAATCAGAAACTCCTCGACTTCAACATGAAGAAACGGCTCACGACCGGCACCAAGCGCCGATCGCCCGTCATCAAGCTTTTACCTGGACAGTCGGCGGAGACGAAGTCATCGTTCTTTTACAGCCTGACGGACGAAATCAATGAAAAGCCGGTTCCTAAACCGATCGGCGATTTCGGCCAGATCAATTTTTTCCATTTCAACAAGCCCGGGCAGTACAAAATTCGCGCCGTCTATGATTATCGGCCGGGGGAGTTTGCGCGGGAGAATAAGCTGCCCACCTCCCCTGATGATCTCCTCGTAAGAACACCGTGGATCTCAGTCACGGTACTTCCATGAGAACATTTCTCCTCATTTGCGCTATCTTGGCGGCCAGCGCCCGAAACGCCCTCGCAATCAAGCCGGCATCGCAGTCTGAGATCGAGGCCATCGAGCAGCAGCTCTCCGCCGCGCAAAAAATGGACGCAAGAATTGACGCGGCAACAAAGAAGTATTCGGGAGCAGAGTTGGATGTCAAAACAACCGAGGCCAAACTCCTCGAGCTTGATAGAGCGGTAGACCGCGAGAAGGCCATGCAACGAGCCGCTCGAACGAAGGCGATCCACATGACGATCCTCGCCTATGATTTGGCGCCAGCGAACCTCAGCGGGACGAGCGTCATGCGCTGGACCAAGGATCGCACGATCACATGGCGGCCGTCTATTCGACTCCCGCGAATGTCGCGCCTCCTACCGGCGGCCGAAGCGACAACTGCGAGGATTACGGCAACGCTCGCTGCCCCAATTAAGCGGCTTACACCGGACAGGGCAACCGCCAATATTCTCGAGGCGCTCCGCTAGAAAGAGAAGCGGGCCCGCTCGTCGCGGGCCCGCCTCATTTATTTGAATCAGGGACGGCCTGTACCCCGGATTCTGTCCACCCTTGCGGGCTCGAGGACCATTTCTCTAAGCGGCTACCGGGCGGCCGTGAAGGAGGCAAGCCCCCAACCTGGCGCGAGCAGCGCCCTCCGCCCAACTGCCTTGCTCCCGACGGGGTTTACCTATGCGAAAAGCCTCGCGGCTTCCCCGGTGGGCTCTTACCCCACCTTTTCACCCTTACCCCCACGTTGAGGGCGGTAACTTTCTGTGGTACTGTCCATGGCTGCGGGATATGGCCCGCAACCCCCCGCCTTTCGACGGGCGTCGCGCTCAACGGAGTCCGGAAGTTCCTCCAGCCCTCGCGGACCAGCGGCCCTCCGGCCGTCCCTGAAATTTATTGCGCCGTCGCGGGAACGAGCAGCTCGGGCTTGTAGAGGATGCGCTGGCAGCTGTCGCAGGTCACCAGGTTCTTGAGCTTGGCGACCTCGAGTATCAGGCCCGGGGTGAGATTGATCTGGCAGGAGCCGCAGTGGCCGTTGATGACCGGCACGACGGCGTCGGGCTTGCCGCGGCTGCGGATGTGGTTGTAGACCTTCAGCTCGGAAGGAGCCACGGCGGCCTCGGTCGCGTCGCGGTCGACCTTGGCGGTCTCGAAGCGGCCCTTCGCGTGCGACAGCTCGGCCTCGAGCTTCTCGAGGTCCTTCTTGGAAAATTCCTCGGTCTTCTTGAACTCGGCGGTCGCCGCTTTCTCGACGGCCTTGGCGGCGTCGATGTCTTCCATGATCTGGAGGATTTCGGTTTCGATGTCGCCGGCCTTGGCCTTTTCCTTCTCGATCTCGGCCTGCATCGCCTTGTACGCGTCGTTGGACTTCAGATCGTTGAGCTGGCCCGAGTGCTTGCGGGCGGCCTCGTCCTGCGCGGCGACGTCGAGCTCTTTGGTTTTCTTCTTCTTCTCGAGCTCGAGTATGCGCGCCTTCGCCTCGTTCATGTGCCGCTTCTCGTTTTCGAGGTCGGCCTTGAGCGCGTCGATGCGCGGCGGCACCGCGTCGATCTCGTACTGGATCGCGTCGAGGTGCTTGTCCTTCTGCTGAAGGGCGACGAGGGCTTGGAGGGCTTCTTTGGTCAGGGCCATGGCGCTTCGACCAGTATAGAATATTTCCCGGACTCTGGCTGAAATGGTGCGACGATCCTTCCAGGAGGATCGAGCCATGAAAAGCCTCTCGCTCTTCCTGGCGCTGCTGACCGCGCTGCCTCCCCTGGGGCGGGCGCAGGAAGCCGCGGCGCCGTCGACTTCCGCCTTCGAGACCGCCCTCTCCACGGAACCTCTCACCGAGCCGGTCACGGTCACGGCGCCGCGCATCAAGGAGCAGGCGGTTCTGGAGACCGCGCGCGCGGCGGGCGCGGGAACCGCGGTCGCGGGGACCGGCCTCATGGCCTACGCCGCCTTCTTCACCGCCGGCGGCCCCTTCGGCTGGGCCGCCGCTTTGGTCTTCCTCGGCGGCATGACCGCCTATCTCTCCCACCGCCGCTTGCAGGGCAAGGAAGATTTTTCCTGGAGCGCTCCACCGACCCCGCCGCCGCCGCAGGCGGCGAAAACTCCGTAAGCCCCTCGCTCGCGTCACCCATAGGGGTGACGGGGGATCAGGAAAAGAAAAAACCGCTCGCCTCCTGTTCGTCCCCGGTCGGGGTCTTCGAATAAATCGAAGGAGGCGAGCGGCTTGGGCAGTACAGGATTTGAACCTGTGACCCTTGTCGTGTGAGGACAATGCTCTACCGCTGAGCTAACTGCCCGTCGGGAATCGGCACCGATCGACGGACATTATAGCATAGCGCCGACTGGGTCTAGAAGGACGCGAACCAGTTGTAGATGCGAGAGGGAATCTCCGCGATGTAGTTGCGGGTTTCCCTGGGAGCGACGCGATCGAGGGCCTCGGTCCCGTATTTGTTCACGAGCCGCTGAACGTTGCCGATGCCCCAGTTGTAGGAGGCGAGCACCATCTTGAGCTTCTCGGCGGGAACCTTGGAGAGGTCGGACATGTCCAGGTTCATCTTGAAGAAGGAGTTCGCGATCCAGTTCAGGTACTTCACGCCGGCCTTGATGTTGGTCCCGGCGTCGTAGAGGCTGCCGCGCACGCCCATGTCGGCGGCGGTGTTCGGATCGAGCTGCATGAGGCCCGTGCAGCCGGAGCCGCGGTTGTAGGCGTTCTTGCGGAAGTTGGACTCCTGGCTGATGACGGAGAGGACGATCATCGGGTCCACCTTCTGGCGCCGGCCCTCGGCGATGGCGGTGTCGATGATCTTGGGGCTGACGCCCTGGGACAGGAGCAGGGAGCGGATCTTGTCGTAGCGGGCGGGATCGCTGGCGGGCAGGGGCGCCTCGGCCCGGACGGCGCCGTCGGGTCCGGAGAGGGCGGCGAACGAACCGGGGGCCGCCGCGGAGTTGTCGAAGACGCCGGACCACGAGGCGTCCGGCTTCAGGCTCGCCGCGCGCACCGCGCTCACCGAGGCCTCGACGCGCTGCGCGGCGAACTGCTGGCGCATGGCCATCACGAAATTGATTTCAGTCGCCTTGCCGGCCGAGAACTTCTCGTACGACTCGCCGGCGGCCAGCCCCGAGTTCTCGCCGTACAGATGGCGGAGCACGACGGTCTTCCAATCGCCGAAATCCTTCTTGGCCTTCTGGAGCTGGACCGGCGTCTTCGCGGCGACGGCCGACGCCTTGACGTCGTTGAGGCGCGGCTGGAAGCGCACGGTCACCTGGGCAAGCGGCTCGGTCTGCGGCAGAAGGGCGGTGCGGGCGGCCTCGATCTCCTTGATCAGATCGGCGCGGACGCCTTCATTGGCCGGGGCCGCGGCGGAAACGGCCATCGGAGCCAGGGCCATCACCGCGAGGAGCATCCAGGTCTTCATGCCTAAAGAATAGTAGGCCCGGGCCCACCCGGTCAGGGGCCACGGACCCATTGCCGTCTGGGCCCTAAGACCTATTTCTCGAGGCTACGCCCAGGGAAGGCGCCGGACGATGCCCTGTATGAGCCTCAGGCGGAGAAAGCGCACCGGCTTGCCCTCGGAGTCCTTCCAGACCGAGGAGTCGTTGGACACGTCGCGGTTGTCGCCGAGCACGAAGAACCCCGTTTCCGGCACGATCAGAGGCCCGATGTTGTCGCCCTCCAGGCGCTCCCCGGCGCGGGAATGGACGGCGTAGGGCTCATCCAGCTCTTTTCCGTTGATAAAAACGACCTTTTCCCGCATTTCGACGGTTTCGCCGGGCAAGGCGATCACGCGCTTGAGAAGGTCGTGCTCGTCCACCGGGCTGCGAAAGGACAAAACGTCCCCCCTCCGGGGCGCGCGCACCCGCAAGGTGAGCTTGTCGAGTATCAGCATGGTGCCGGTCTTGAGCGTGGGCTCCATGGAGGGGCTGGCCACGTAGACCGGCTCCGCCACCCAGCCCCGGACCGGGAGCACGACCGCCAGGGCGATCGCGAACAGCTTCACGAGCCTTCCAAGTTCCATCGCTCTTAAGGATACCCCGTAAAGCCGCCGCCGTCCAGGCCGGAGGCGGTTGACACCGCCGCCGGCGTTTGGCTATAATTTTCATCCCGCCATCCGTTGGTCTTTCCCTCGGCACGGCTGCGACGCGACGTTGGCGTTGCCGCGCCCGGAAAGCCAGGCAGGGCGGGGAAGTCGCGGGCGTAGTTCAATGGTAGAACACGAGTTTTCCAAACTCGTTACGTGGGTTCGATTCCCATCGCCCGCTCAGATCGCGTTTTTTGCTGGGATAGCTCAGGGGTAGAGCATCCCCTTGGTAAGGGGAAGGTCGTGGGTTCAATTCCCATTCCCAGCTAGTTTTCAGTCGCCGCAACGATTCGCACAGATAACAGTCAACAAGGAGACCTCACGCCATGTCCAAGGCTAAATTCGAGCGCACCAAGCCGCACGTCAACATCGGAACCATCGGCCACGTCGACCATGGCAAAACGACGCTGACGGCCGCGATCACCAATTATCTCTCGAAGAAAGGCTTGGCG
>JAQTNG010000121.1 GCA_028714015.1 Elusimicrobiota bacterium
GGTCTTTAACGCAGTGCGGGATTCCGGAGGGACGCCCGCGCGCTTGAGGCCGAGCATGTTGATCCCGCGCATCGTCGCGCGGTCGCCCTGGGTGTTGGCGAAGGGCAGGACGTCCTGGCCGTTCATCGACCCGCCTCCGAGCATCGCGAGACGGCCGATGCGGGCGAACTGATGGATCGCGCACATCCCGCCGAGCACGGCCATGTCGCCGATGTGCACGTGTCCCGCGAGGAGCACCGCGTTGACGATTATGACGCCGTTGCCGACGACGCAGTCGTGGGCGACGTGAGAGCACGCCATGAAGAGACAATTCGAGCCGATCTTGGTGAGGCCGCCGCCCTGGGCGGTGCCGCGGTTCATCGTCACGCACTCGCGGACGACGTTCTTGTCGCCCATGACGAGGCGGGTCTTCTCGCCCGCGTACTTGAGGTCCTGCGGCGGCGTGCCGACGAAGCAGCCGCTATGAAGCACGTTGTCGGCGCCCAGCGTGGCGTACTCAACCACCGCATGAGGCCCTATTTTCGTCCGGGCGCCGACAATCGTGTCGGGGCCGATGATCGCGTACGGGCCGATCTCGGCCGTGGGGTCGATCTTGGCGCTCGCGTCGACGACGGCGGTGGGGTGGATGGCCATGGGATTAGGCGGCGGGCGCCTTGTCGACGAGCGCGAAGGTCATGACGGCTTCAGCGGCGAGCTTGCCGTCCACGTAGGCCTCGCCGCGGAACTTGCCCGCGCGGCCGAGGCGCAGTATTTCGATATTGTGCTTGATCACGCAGCCGGGGAGGACGGGGGCGCGGAACTTGGCCTCGTCGATGCCCATGAAGAAGGCGATCTTGTTCTCGAAGCCGCCCTTGGAGAGGAGCATCGCGCAGGCGGTCTGCGCCATGGACTCGATGATGAGAACTCCCGGCATGACCGGCTGGCCCGGAAAGTGGCCTTCAAAAAAATGTTCGTTGGCCGTGACCATCTTTATTCCGATGCAGTACTTGTCTTCCTGGATGACTTCGATTTTATCGACCAGGAGGAAGGGGTAGCGGTGAGGGAGGGCCTTCTTGACGCCCATGATGTCGAGCGAGCGGACGGGCGCGGCGGCGAAAGGAGACGGAACGGTTTCGGTGGTCATGTTATTGAGCCTCCAGGGCGGGCGTCTTGGGTTTGCGCAGCTTCTTGGCCGCGGCGTCGAGCAGCTTGGCGAACTCGACGTTGTGGCCGTGGCCGAGGCGTTCGGCCTCGATCTTCATCTTGAACAGCGGCCGGCCGATCAAGGTCAGGTCGCCGATCAGGTCGAGCATCTTGTGGCGGACGAACTCGTCGGGAAAGCGCAGGCCCTCCGCGTTCGTGTGGAAGCGGTCCTTGCCGATGACGATGGCGTTCTCGAGGGTGCCGCCCTGGGCGAGGCCCTGGGACTTGAGGTAGGCGACCTCGTTCTCGAAGCAGAAGGTGCGCGCGCGGGCGACCTCGGCGAGGTAGCTCTCGCGCTCGACGATCATCGACAGGGTCATCTTCGGCATCAAGGGGTGGTCGTGGATGAGCGTCGCGACGATCTCGAAATGGTCGGAGGGGGTCGCGCGATACCGCGCGCCGTCCTTGGCCGTGTAGACGACCTCGTGCGGCAGGTGCAGCCAGCGCTTCGGCGCGTCGAGATTCTTGAGGCCCGCGCGTATCAGGGCTTCGACGAAGGGCATGGCCGATCCGTCCATGATCGGCGGCTCGTTGGCGGTGACGAGGATGTCGACGTTGTCGATTCCCAGGCCCGTGCAGGCGGACAGCACGTGCTCGACGGTGTGGACCCTGGCGTCGCCGAGGCCCAGGTTCGTGCCGCGCACGGTCGTGAGCACGAAGTCGAGGCGGGCCGGGATCATCGGCGTGCCCGCGAGGTCGGAGCGGAAGAAACGGATGCCCGTGTTGGCGGGCGCGGGGCGGAAAGAAATCTTGGACTTGTTGCCGGTGTGCAGGCCGACGCCCTCGAGCTCGATTTCCTTGCCGATCGTGATCTGCAGCGGGTTTTCGTTGTTCATGATGTCGTTTACCTCATTTCCCGGCGGACGCGCCGAGCTTCTTCTCGAGTTCCTTGACCTTGTCGAACAGCTCGGGCAGCCGGCTGAACAGCGCCTGAAGCTTGAAGGCCTCGCGGTGCGGGCGGCCGGGCGAGCCGAACAGGACGGATTTCGCGGGCACGTCGCTCATCACGCCGGTCTGCGCGGTGATGATCGCGCCGTCGCCGATCGTCAGGTGCCCGGCGACGCCCGCCTGGCCCGCGAGGATGACGTTGTTGCCGATGGCCGTCGAGCCGGCGATGCCCGTCTGCGCGACGACGACGCAGTCTCGGCCGAGCTTGGCGTTGTGGCCGATCTGGACGAGGTTGTCGATCTGGGTGCCGGACTTGACCACGGTCGAGCCGACGGCGCCGCGGTCGATCGTGACGTTCGCTCCGATCTCGCAGCCGGCCTCGATGATGACGTTGCCGATCTGCGGGATCTTGGTGTGCTTGCCGGTTTTCTTGTCGGTCAGGAAGCCGAAGCCGTCGGCTCCGATCACGGCGCCGGGGTGGATGATCACGCCGTCGCCGACCACGCAGTCCTCGCGAATGACGACCTGCGGGTAGATCAGGCAGTTGCGGCCGACCTTCGCGTTGACGCCGATGTACACCTGCGGCATGATGACCGTGTGCTCGCCGACCGCCGCGCCCCGCTCGATGACGACGAAGTCGCCGATGGAGACGTTGGGCCCGAGCGCGGCCTTGCCGTGGATCGAGGCCTTGGCGCTGTGGGTGGGCAGGACCTTGATCCTCCCGGCATCGTTGATCATGCGCACGAGGAAGGCGAAGGCGGCCCGCGGCTCCTCGACGATCACCTTGCCCTTCGCGGCGCAGGGCGTGTCCCTGAGATCCGGGGTCAGGAACAGGCAGCCGGCGGGCGCGGTCGCGGCGAGCGCCGAGTACTTCCGGTTCTCGAGGAACACGGCGTCGGACGGGCCGGCGTCGGCCAGGTCGGCGACGCCCGTCACCTCATGATCGAGCGAGCCGAGCGCCTCCCCGCCGACGAGGCCGGCGATCTGCGCGATGGTCAGGGGTTTCGGAAGGGTTTTCATTGGGCCGGGACGGCTCCTCTCAGCTGCTTCAGGACTTTATCGGTCAAATCGACGGCGGGATGGCCGTAGAGCGTGGCGGACTTGTCCACGACGACGCTGACGCCCTCGCGCTTGGCGACCTCGGAGATCGCGCGGTACAGCCGGGCCAGAACCTGGTCGGTCTTGCGGCCCTCGGCGTCGAGCAAGGTCCGCTCGGAGCCCAGGCGCTCGCGGTCGAGCTCGCCCTGCTGGCGGTCGATCTCTCCCTGCATGGCGACGATCCGCCCGTCGAACTCGAGCAGGCGCTGGGCGAGCGTGGGGCCGGCCGGGACGACGGGCGCCGCGGGCGCCGTGGATAAGACGACGGCGGCGGGTCCATCCGCGCCGGGCGCGGGTGCCGCGGGCGTCGAGACGACGACGGGCGGTATCGGCGCCGAAGGCGCCTGCGGCGTCCCGCGATCGCGGGTCGGATTCAAGGGGGAAACGCCGGGCCGCTCGAGGTTGAGCGGGCCGTCGGTCAGGCCGGGCAGATTGATCGTCAGCGGCGCGGGGGCCGCCTGCGTGGAGGCCGCCGGAGGGGGCAGCGGGATGGCGCCGTGAAGGGGATCGGGCGGCAAAGCGGTCACGGGCGTCGCGTCCACGACGGCCGGCGCCGGCTTCGGCGCGGGCTTGGGCGCCTCCGCGGCCTTGGACGGCGGAGGGGCCTTCACGGGGGCCGGCGCGGGAAGAGGGACCGAGGCGGTCGGCGTGGACTTGGCGAGCTCTTCGCGCTCGATCTTGATCGTCCCGAGGTCCTGGCGCAGCCGCAGCAGCTCGGCTTTCTTCGCGTTGACGCGCTCCTCGGCCTGGCGGACGAGCTCCTCGAGGCCCTCTCTCGCGCGCGTGGCGTCGGGGCTGGCCGCGAACAGGCGTCTCATGTCGACGAAGCCCACGCTGCCGCGCTCGGCGCGGTTTTCCTCGAGCGAAAGCTCGATGGCGCGAGACGGGATGGAAACGGACGTAAGCGCGGCGCAGAGAAACAGCAGCGAGATTCTTTTCATTAAAATAGAGGTCCTAGGCCGAAGTTGATCTGATAGAGGCGTTCGCCGTTGCGGTGATTGAGGCCGTAGCCGTAGTCGAGACGGATCGGGAAGGCGGGCGTGACGAAGCGCAGGCCGAAGCCGACGTCGGTCTTGAGGTCGCGCATGCCGGAGCCGACCCGCCCGGAGACGTCGCGCGCGCGGTCCCAGGCCCCGCCCGCGTCGGCGAAAAAGACGAACTTGACGATCGTCTTCTTGCGCTCGCGCGCCAGGGGAAATCCGAATTCGACGTTCGCCACGCTGTAGATCTTGCCGCCCTGCGGGAAGCCGGCCTCGCCGGAAGGCGAATAGCCGCGCAGCGAGTCCTGGCCGCCGATGAAGTAGCGGTCCTGGACGGGCACCTGGGTGGTCTTGCCGAACTGGGTCACGTAGCCGCCGCGGTGGTAGGCCGAGATCACGAAGGGCCAGTCCTCGATGGTGAAGAGCGTGTAGTGGCCCTGGTTCGTGATGCTCGGCTTGAAGAAGTGGATGTCGCCCTGGAACGGGCCGCCCGAGAGCTGCATGCCGATGCCGTGGCGGGTGCCGCGGGCGGGGTCCCAGATGCTGTCGCGGGTGTCCCGTGAGAACTCCGCGCCGAACGAGGACTGTATGCTGGTGCCCTCGGAGAGCGTGCCTTTGAACTGGTCCTGCACGTTCTCGATCGAGATCCGCGCCAGGCCGTAGGTCAGGTTGAGCTGGTACTTGTCCTCCTCGAACCGGGGCCCGAGGCGGATCGAGCCTCCGGTGCGCCGTTCGACGTAGGCGGACAGCGAGGTGTCGAACGGATTGATGCGGCGGGTATTGTAGACGTCGAATCCCAGGCTCGTCGGGTGGTCTCCGAGCCAGGGCGTGGTCCAGCTCATCGAGTAGTCCTGCACGCGCTTGCCGAACGACCAGTTCAGCGACGCCTTCTGCGCGCGGCCGAACAGGTTCAGGTGCTGGAGAGACAGCGTGCCGATGAGGCCGTCGACCGACGAATAGGCCGCGCCGGCCGTCAGGATGCCGGGCTTGCCTTCGGCCACGTCGAAGGTCAGGTCGACCTTGTCGGGGTCCGAGGGCGTCGGCTGCAGGTCGAGATCCACGTCGTCGATGAAGCCGAGGTTGCGGATCTTCTCGATGCTGCGGCGCACGCGCGAGGAGCGGAACACGTCGCCGGGCTTGATGACGATCTCGCGGCGCAGGACGAAGGTCTTGGTCGCCTTGTTGCCTTCGACGTCCACGTGGCCGACGTAGGAGATGGGACCTTCGACGATCTCGTATAAAACGTTCATGCGGTCGGTCTTCGGGTCGAAGGTCTTGACGGGGTTGATGCGGGTGCGCAGGCGTCCGCGGTCGGAGTACAGCTCCTGGATGCCGCGGATCGTCTCCTCGAACTTCTCCTGGCTGAAAACCTTGCCCTCGCGGTATTCGACGGTCTTGGCGACCTCGCTCGAGGTGTAGATCAGGTTGCCCGAGAAGGTCGTCTTGCCGAAGCGGTAGGAGCGGCCCTCGGCCACGCCGAGCGCGATGTTGATGCGCGTCTTGTCGGCGCTGAGGGTGACGAGCGGGCTCGAGATGGCCACGTCGAGGAAGCCGTTGTTCTTGTAGTACGCCTCGATCTTCTTGACGTCCTCGGGCAGATCCTTCGAGACGAAGACCTTCTTGCGGGCGTTCTTCATCAGCTTCAGGAGAACCTTGCGCTTGAAGGCCGTCACGCCCCCGAGCTCGACGAGCTCGATGCGGGACTTGGGGCCTTCAGAGACCTTGAAAACGATCTCCACGGCCCCCTCTTTAATATCCGGCCGGACCTCGTCCTCGACGGCGGCGTCGAGGAAGCCCTTCTCTCGGTACTTCGCGATCAGCTTCTCGCGGTCCTCGTCCAGCTTGTTGCGGTCGAAGGGGTCCTTGTTCTTGAGGGTGAGGAGGTCCGAGAGGGTGCCGCGCGAGAGCTTCTTCTGGCCCTCGAAGGTGATCTTGCGGATGACCGGCTTCTCCTTGACGATGAAATTCAGGAGGATCTGGCGGTCGGAGCCCGCGGCCTTGCGGAAGTGCTCGGGGACCTTCTTCTCGAGCAGGGAGACCTCGGCGCCGACGCGCTCGAACAGTCCCAGGCCGAGCAGGGACTGTATGTCCTTGTCGAGGTCGGGGCGGTCGTACAGGTCTCCCTTGCGGCCCTTGATGGCGCCGCGGATCGTGGAGAGCTTGGTGTTCTTGAGGCCGTCGGACTTGATGTCGCCGATCACCCAGGGGCGGGGCACGACGCCGGACGCGGGTTCGGCGGCCGCGGCCGTGGAAACGGCGGGGATGGCGTAGCCGGTCGCCAGGCCGGGCAACGGCTGGGCCGTGGTCGAAACGGCCAAGGTTTCGGTGGAAACGGAGGGGGGCGTCGTCGCGGAGGTAGTCGAAGACGCGACCGCGACAGTTGTCGCTGTCGAAACCAAGGGCGCGGCGGCTGCGGTTTCGGTGGAAACCGACGGCGGCTCGGGGGAGGGCGGGGTCCCGGAGGACACCGTCTGTCCCAGAGCCGACGACGACAGCGCGGCCGCGGCGATAACGCTCATAAGGAAGCTTTTCACCGGATTAGCGAGTATACTAAAAAGAGTGGGCCCCCTTCGCCGGGGCCCGCTTTTCCTTATATGAACCGCTTTTAGGACTTGACGATGGTGATTTCGCCGGCTCCGCGGGTTTCGTTTTCTTCGGCGCGGGCAAAAAAAGCCGGGCGGAGGTCTCCCTCCGCCCGGCTTGCGTCGTCTTGATTTAGCGTCCGGCCAGGGCCTTCTTGCCCTTCTTAGCCACAGGCTTGGGAGCCGGAGCGGCCGAGGCGGTCTTCGACGGGTCGTAGTAGTCGAGGCCGCTGTGGTCGAGAACCTCCTCGCCCATCAGAACGCGCAGAGTGTTCTTGAGCTTGAGGTGCTGGATGAACAGGTCGTGTTCGGGCTTGAGGTCCGCGCGGCACTGGGGGCTCTTGAAGAAGAACGACAGCCACTCCTGGATGCCCTTGAGGTCGGCGCGCTTGGCCAGGTCCAGGAACAGGACGAGGTCGAGCACGATCGGGGCCGCCAGGATCGAGTCGCGGCACAGGAAGTTGATCTTGATCTGCATCGGCATGTCCATCCAGCCGCGGATGTCGATGTTGTCCCAGCCTTCCTTCGCGTCGCCGCGGGGAGGGTAGTAGTCGATGCGGACCTTGTGGTGGAACTTGCCGTACAGCTCGGGGTAGAGCTCGGGCTCGAGGATGGTGTCGAGCACGGACATTTTAGACAGCTCTTTGGTCTTGAAAGACCCGGGATCGTCGAGCACCTCGCCGTCGCGGTTGCCGAGGATGTTCGTCGAGTACCAGCCGGTGAGCGCCAGCATGCGCGCCTTGAGCATGGGGGCGATCGTGGTCTTCATGAGGGTCTGGCCGGTCTTGAAGTCCTTGCCGCAGATCGGCGAGCCCGTCTGCTCGGCGAGCTCGACCAAGGCCGGGATGTCGCCGGAGAGGTTCGGGGCGCCGTTGCCGTAGGCCATGCCGAGCTTGATCGCGGCGTAGGCGTAGATCATCGACGGCGGAATCTGCGGATCGTTGTCCTTGAGACCCTGCTCGAACGCCTCGATGTCCTCATGGCACTTCGAATGCTCGGGCAGACGCTCGGTCGAGCCGCACCACAGCATGACGACGCGGTCGCAGCCGTTCTTCTTCTTGAAGTTCTCGATGTCGGCCATCACCTGCTGGGCGAGGTCCATCTTGGTCTTGCCTTTCTTGGGATTGGCCGCCTTGATGTTCTTGATGTAGGCGGGGTCGTAGATCGCGGACATCGGCTTGATGGCCGTGAGCTCCTTCTGGACCTTGGCGAGCAAAGTCGCGTCGAGCACGCCGCACTTCGTCGCCGCGACGAACACGTCGTCGGTGAAGAAGTCCCAGCCGCCGAACACGAGCTGGTCGAGGGACGCCAGCGGCACGAAGTCCTTGATCAGCGGCGAGCGGTTCTCGTAGCGCTTGCCCAGGCGGATCGCCTGCATCTGGGTGACGGACCCGACGGGCGTGCCGAGCCCTTTCTTGACGAGCTCCACGCCGGCGATGAAGGTGCTGGTCACCGCTCCCATGCCGGGGAGCAGGACGCCAAGCTTGCCTTTAGGCGGCTGGATATGGCTGTCGTGCTTGTTCATTTTGATTGACTCTCCTGAGATACAGCATGATCGCAAAATAGAGGCAGCCGCCGATGGCGGCGGCCCAGAGGAACTCGTACACCATGTCCACGAAGGCCAGGAGCACGAGCAGATAGATGAAGTCGCGCTGGGCGAGCGTGTTCTCGAGGCGGGACAGCTTGGACTCGAGGCCGTCGCCCGCGGACTGCTCCACGACGCCGGCCTCCGGGCCGCGGGCGTCGCGGCGCGCGCGGCGGTGCCGCCACGCGGTCCAGGCCGAGGCGAGGACGCCCGCGTCGGCGATGGCTGACAGCGCCAAAGTGCGGTGGTGGCCGTCGAGCCAAAATCCGACGCCCAGGCACGTGAAAAGAGCCAGGTGGACGAGGTTGTCGCCCCAGAAGTCGAGGTCGGAGCCGAGGGGGCTTTCCTGGAAGCGCACGCGCGCGAGCTCGCCGTCGCAGCCGTCGAGCACCGAGTGCAGCCAGACCAGGAGCGCGCCCGTCACGTAGAACAGGCGGTTGTCGCCCAGGAAGAAGCTCGCGCCGATCAGCCCGAGGATCGTGCTGAAGACGGTCATTTGATTCGGCGTGATCGCGGTGTCGAGCAAGGCGCGGCTGGCGGCCAAAGACAGGTGCCGGTCGAAATGGCGGGCCATGAAGCCGTCCTGCGGCTTGGGCCCCGCGACCATGAGCCAGTCCACGATCGGGCCCTGGGTGAGCGGGGCCTCGAGGCGAATGCAGGAGCCCTCGGGCAGGGGCTGCTTGACGCGCGAGATCGCGTCCTCGCGGACGAGGACGACCTGGACGACGCTCAGGGACGAGGCGTCGTCGTAGCTGACCGAGGAGGGGAAGCTCTGGCGGGCGATGAAGGCCAAAGTCTCGACGCGAATCAGGTGGTCGGCGGAAACCCCGAGGTAGGGCGCCGCGCATTCGGTCAGGGCCGCCTCGCCCTTGGTTACCCATCTGACCTCGAGCCCGGGCGGGATACGAAGCGCCGCGCGCAGCGCGGCGTCCGGCTCCGGCATCGCGACGAAGACGGACTGCAGGCCCGCGCGCGCGAGGGTGAACAGCTGCCGCTCGAGCACGAGCATGCCGCCGGCCCGCTGCCAGAGCAGCTTGGGATGGGCGACCCATAGGATCGCGCGCGTGAAGACGTTCTCCGAATTAGCCACGCGCCGCGGTCTCCCTCGCGCCGTAGGCCGCGCGGATCGTCGCGAGGCAGAAGGCGGCCTCGGACAGGCTCTCGCCCCGCCCGCGGCCCGCGCACTCGTCCTCGAAGGCCGGCCACATCGCGGCGAGCCAGTCGGGATGCGCCGAGCCGCCCGAGAGTTTGTCCGGGAAGCGGGTCGTTTCCTCAACGCCGTCGGCCTTCACGGTCAGGGAGTCGTCGCGCAGCTCGGCCGTGCCGCGTTCGCCCACGACGAACGCGCCGTTCGACCTTTCCCCCGCGCGCCAAGAAAGGTGGATCGTGCCCGAG
>JAQTNG010000122.1 GCA_028714015.1 Elusimicrobiota bacterium
TCCGGATAGGTGTTCAAGCAGACCCTGCTCGGCTGGAACTTTCAGACCATCGTGACCGCCTGCGAGTTCGGTGGGCGCAAGATCGACCTCGTCGTCGAGCCCAAGATTTTCATCCAATCCGGACTGATCCCGTGATCGTGCCCTCGTGCTAAAACCCCTCTTTCGCGCCGCCGTCCTGCTCGCCGTCGCCCTGCCCGCCTCCGCGGTCGAGTGGACGCCGGTGTTCAACGCGTCCCTGGCGGGCGGCCAGTACTTCTTTCAGGGGCAGCGCGGCAGCCTCGGCGGCAACGCGGCGGTGACCGCGGCCGGCCTGGCCAAGCTGAGCGAGCGCTGGAGCCTGCTGCCGATGTACACCGGCTCCTACCGCGGGACCAAGGGCGTCGACGACGGCGTCGCCGCCGGGACCTTGTTCCAGCAGCAGATGGACCACACCGTGTCCGTGACCGGGATTCGCAAGCTCGTGGACTCGACCTGGCGCGTGAAGCCGTCCGCCGGCTATAAGCGGGAGTTCCTGAAGGAGACGCGCGACGAATCCTGGGGCCACGGCCTCTTCGACTACGAGAAGATCTCGGCCGGCGTCGAGCTCGAGAACATCTATAAGGAGCCCTTCTCCCTGCGCGCGGCGCTCGACGTGTACCGGGTGCGCTTCCCGAGCTACGAGTCGCTGGAGTCGCGCTCGGGCGTGGACCCGTTCGGCAACCCGCTCGGCCGCGAGCTCGCCTCGAAGCACGTGCTGGACACCTACAACTGGCAGGCCTCGGTCTCCGGAACCCGTCCCTGGCCCTTCGAGGATCCGAAGGTCGTGCTCTCGGGCTCTTACTCCCTCCTTTATAAGGACTTCCTGGACCAGCGCATCGTGCAGGAGAACGGCCAGTTCAAGGACGCCGGGCGCCAGGATTTCCTGCAGGCCCTGGGAGGCTCGGTCATGCGGCCGATCCCGGTGCGCGTGTTCGGCGGCGACGGGCGCCTCGACCTGAGCCTGGGCCTGAACTTCTCGTACAACCTCTCGAACCAGAACAGCTTCGACGCGACCTTCGCCAAGTTCCTCGACGACTCCTACAGCTACTGGACCCTCGGCGCCGGGCCGGGCGCCGTGCTGTCGTGGGGGGACAAGAAGGCGCCCACCTGGACCTCGGCGTCCTTTCGCTGGACGCGCCAGAACTACCTCGGCCGCCTCGTCCAGGACGAGGTCGGCGTGTACGGGTCGGCCAAGCAGCGGCACGACCGCTACACTTTCTCGGCGGCGTACGGCTATCCGATCGCGCCCAAGCTCACGTTGACCTTCCGCACGAACGTTCTCTGGGCGGCGTCGAACCACAAGTACCAGAAGAACTACGCGTACGCGTACCGGGCGATGAACTATCTGATCGGCGTCGCCTACGAATTCTAGCCGCATAAAGAGCTGGCACAATCTTAAGATAAATTCTCAATGTGACGGATATCACCTAGCGTTCCCTTTATAAGGGTGTTATACTCAGACTCAGCCGACGTGCCGCATCACGGAACCCCGAGCCCGTGACCACCGAGAACAGCCGTACTTCGTTCAAGCCGCGCGTCTTCCTCGCAGCCTTCGGGCTGGCGCTGGCGCTCTTGCCGACCCCGGCGAAAGCGGGCAACATCCCGCTCGTGAGCAGCGCCACGCTGACGACCGGCGCGGACGACCAAGCCACCGCCGTCGCGCGCGACGGCAACGGCAGCCTCTACGCGGTCGGCTACTCGAGCGCGGGCTCCCAGGACAAGAACATATGGGTAAGCCGCTGGAACGAGTCGACCTTGACCGTCATCTCCAGCATGACCTTCAACGGTACCGCCAACGGCGGGGACGCCGCGCAGGGCGTGGCGGTCGACGCCTCGGGCAACGTCTTCGTCATGGGCATCTCGTCCGTGAGCGGACAAGGGCCCAGCCTGTGGATGGGGAAATTCACGAACACGCTCGTCTTCGTCAGCAGCGCCACCTACCCCATCACGCCCTTCTACCTCGACCTGACCTGCCCGGGTGGCATCTTCATCGCGCCCGGCGGCAACATCTTCGTGGTCAGCGAAGCCAAGGTCGGCGGGAACACGAAGATACTTCTCGCGGAAATCTCCCCGTCGCTGGCCATCGTGTCGAGCACCACCTTCTTCAGCGGCTTCAACGACAACATGGGTTTCGGGGTGACGCGCGATTCGGCCGGAAACCTCTATGTGGCCGGAGCCGTCGCTCCGGCCGCCTTGACTTCGCAAAACATCTGGGTCGGAAAATTTAACAGCAGCCTCGTCTTCGTCGCGAGCGCGACGCTGGCCGGAGGCGCCGGCAATACCGACCAAGCCCGGAGCATCGCGTTGGGCCCCGACGGCAACATTTACGTCGCCGGCGCCATCAACAACGCGGGGGTCGTGGACGACCTCTGGATCGCCAAGTACAGCCCCGGGCTGAACCTTCTCAATTCGGCGTCCTACGCCAGTCCCGTGGTCGGCACCGCCGCCGGGAACCATCTCGTCGCGACGAACAACCGGCTCTACGTGGCCAGCCGGATGTTCGCGTCCGGGCAAGCCGACAACGCGTGGATCGGCGAGTTCGACTATGGCCTTACTTTGCTGTCGAGCGGCACGTTCACCTCGGCCGGTGCGACCTACGATGAGAACTGGGGGCTGGCCGTCGATACGGTGACCGGCACGGCCTACGTGTCCGGGGTGGTGACGCCCGCGGTTCGGCAGATCTGGGTCGCCAAGTATCAGCTTCCGACCAACGGCGTCCTGGTGAACGCGGTTTCCACGGCGCCCATCTCCGTCGACGTCGTCGCCTCCAACGTGCCGGTGATCTACGCCGATCTCACCTCGTTCGGGGGCTCCTACTCGCTCGGAACCTTCACCCTCAACATGTACGGCGACGTGCCGTCGAGCCTGCTCACGGCGTCGCTGTGGCGCGACAACGGTGACGGCGCGTTCTCGTCCGGGTCCGACCTCCTCGTCGCCTCGGCGGGGTTCCTGCCGTCGGGCGGCGGCCTGCCGCCCCGGGCCATGCTCAACGCCGGGGGCGAACCGGCGCTCACCGACGGCACCACGCGCTACTTCTTCACGGTCGGCTTCAACGGCGCGCCGACGGGCCGCAAGCTGTCCTTCGGCTTCCAGATGCCCGCCGACTTCGGCGTGACGCCGAACAACCTTCAGCTTCCCTTCTTCTCGAACAAGACGATCGTGCGCATGACCGTGTTCGCCAACCCGGTCAACGGCGTCAACAACTACGGGACTCCGGCGGCCGGCTCCGTGAACAGCGGCGGCCTCGACACGGGAATATTCGTGCAGGCCGGCCAGCGCGTGCACGGCGTGACCGCGCCCGGCGACGCCTGGCTCGTCCCGGGGACTGTTTCCGCCGACGGCTCAGGGCCCACCGGCGGCCTCAACGGCGCCTTCAACCGGGGGCTTCTCGTCGGCCGCATCGGCTCCGGGGCGTGGTTCCCGATGGGCCAGGTGTCCACGATCACCGCGACCTCGGCCGGAACCTTGTACGTCGCGCCGAACGACACGGTTTATGCCGACAACTCCGGGTTCGTGCGCGTCTCGTTCGAAATTCTGCCGTCCACGATCTCGAAGCTCTGGCTCGGCGGCACCCTCGGCTTCGAGACCAGCGCCGACATCAACCAGAACTGGGCCGGCGGGCGCCCGGCCAACGGCGAGAACGTGTACTTCGACTCCGGCGCGTACGACTGCGACTGGAACCTGTCCAACGTGTCGTTGGCCTCGCTCTTCGTCTCGACGGCTTACACGGGTAACATCCGCTTGACGGCGCCGCCGTTCCAGTTCAACAACCGTCTGCAGATGGACGGCGACGCGACGATTCGCGGCGGCGTGTTCAGCGTCGGCGCGGCGTCCGCGGCGATGACCAATACCTTGGCCGTGAAGGGCCGCCTGGTCGTGCGGGACACTGCGACGCTCGACATGAGCGGCGGGGCCCTCGAGCTCGGCATCGGGGCGGAGATCCGCGCGGGCGCGCTCCTGCGCGCCTCCTCCGGCATGATGCAGATCCGCCGCGCGGTCCCGTCTCTTCCCTGGTACCTGCGCGTCGATCAGGCCACCGTCAACGTGAACGGCTCGTGGGCGATGCTCGACGGCGTCGATTATCTCGACTTCATCAACGCGACCGTCCTCGCGTTCGACAACGCGATGTTCTCTTCGATCGGCACCTCGACCTCCCCGTACGCGCGCTTCGCGTCGGGCTCTCCCATCGGCTACACGTTCAACAATTGGAACGCGGGGCCTCCCGGACGCAGCCCCAGCGTCATCGCCTCGGCGCTGGCGGCCGGCTCCACCGTGACCTTCAACGGCTCGACGGCGATCGGCGGCACGAGCTTCGGCTCGCCGAACACGGTCGCGTCCCCCGGAGTGGTGCATTGGATTCCCGACGGAGGGGGAGCGTCCGGCTCGATCTCCGGCACACTCACCGGTCCCCCCGCCAGCTATCTGGTCGTGGCGTCGACTTCCCCGAGCGGGGTGGTCAACAACGGCCTCGGCGGCGGCGGCGTCAGCCCCGGTACCAGCATCGGGCCCTACTCGATCACCGGCCTGCGCTCTCCGGGCACTTATTATCTTTTCGCCTACGTCGACAGCGGAGGCTTCCCTGTCCCGTTCTCGCCGGCCGGAGGCTTCGGCCATCCGGGCATATACAAATCCGATCCGGTGTTCCTTCCGAGCGGCGGCGCGCCGGGGGGGATCAACCTCGTGCTCGACAACTGGGGTGAGGTCGCCGGCTCCTTCAATAATTCCTCGAATCAGGTCGGGCCGGTGATCGTCGAGACCTGGGAAGGGCTTCCCAACGTCTTCGGAAGCACCCGCCAGGCAAGCGGCTTTGCCAACCCCTTCTACCAGTTCCAGACGCCGGCGAGCTTCGGCGGCATCTATCATTCGAGCGCGGTCTTCGCCTTCGTCGATGCGAACCGCAACAGCTCCTGGGACACCTTCGAGGCGTCGACCACGATCTTGTCCGTCGACGTGAGTTCTTACACCCAGACCTTCGTGGGCAACTTCAACATCCTCGGCGGCGATCCCGCGCCCGGCGGCTCGGTGACTCTTTCCACGCAAGCCGTGCACCTCGGCGCGATCGGCGCGAACGGCCCTCAGGCGCTGATTCGCTCGCGCCTGACCGCCTCGGGCGGCCCGGCCGAGCTCGCGGCCATGGGCGTGCGGTTCCAGGGCGCCCCCCTGCCGAATCCGGGCTCGAATTTCGGGGTCTGGCTCGACGACGGCGACGGCGTGTTCAACCCGGCCTTGGACAGCCTGCGCGGCACGGCTCCCATCTTCACGCTCGGCCCGGACACCTATACCGTCACCTTCGCCGCCCCCGTGTTCCTCCCGGTGGGCTCGCCCCGGGACTTCTTCGTCACCCTCGACATGAACGTCGGCTTCGGCCTCGCCTCCGGGACCGGCGGCGTGATGATCGACGCGGCCACGAGCTATGCCTTGTCGGCGGGCGCCTTCTCGGTCACGCCGCCCTTCCCGATGCAGACCGGCGCCCTCCCGGTCCTCGCGGTCGTGCGCGCCGACGTGGAGGCGACCGTGGACCGCCAGGGCGGAGCCCAGGTGAGCCCCACCTTCTTCTTCGATACCCAGATGATCTCCGTGACCTCGACCGGGACCTGGCGCACCGGCCCGGGCGACGCTCCCACGGGCCCGGGCGGCGCGCCGGGAACCACCGGCCTCAACACCGTCCTGCCCTCGGCGAACCGGGGCGAACTGATCGGACGCGTCAAGAACGGACCGATCAGCACCCCATGGAGGCGTATCGGGACCTCGACGGCGGCGTTCCAGGCCGGGGCGTTCGGCGTGCTGAACCTGGCGATCAACGACTTCGTCGGCGCCTACACCGACAACACCGGCTCGATCCTGGCGGGCTACGTCACCTCCGGCTCGAGCGTCGGCGCGATCTCGGGCCAGGTGTTCTACTCGACGCCGACCCCCGACGTGGTGACCGTCACCGCGCGGCTCTACGGCGCGCCCATGCAATCGACGAGCTTCAACGTGACCTCCTCCACGGCCTATCCCTTCGTCATCAACAGCCTGCTCCCCGGCTTCTACGACCTGACGGTCCAGCACTTTTCGCCTGGAATCCCCGACTACGGCTTGAGCGCCCAGGGGGTCCAGGTGGCGGCCGGGGCCACCTCGTACCTGGACGCGGTCATGTACCAGAGCTCGGGCGGGATCAGCGGCTCGCTCTCCTACGGCGGCGTGTTCAACCAGGGCGACTTCCACGTCGGCGTGGCGACGGTCACGGACTTCTCCGGCGAGGTCCACTTCTACGGCGGGACGACCTCGACCGCCCCCGGGACCTACTCGATAGGAGGGTTGCCCTCGCCGGCCACCTATTACGTCGTGGCCTACCGCGACGCCAACAACAACGGCCGCCCCGACGGCTCGGAGCCCCTCGGCTACTTCGGCGTCCCGGGCGCGGGCATGAGCACCTTGGCCTCGTCGATGACGGCCGTCTATCTGCCGGGGAGCTCGACCCTCACGAACGTGAACATGACCTTGCAGGACCTGGGCGCGATCGAGGGCTCGGTGACCCTGCTGCCGGGGGCGACCGGGACCGTGGTCGTCGAGACCGGCCGCGGCATCCCCGGCTCGGCCGGCTACTCGACGGAAAACCGGACCACCGTCCCGGCCGGCGCGGTGATGGCCGGGGGGGTTCCCTACAGCCTCGGCCTGCTGCGCCCGGCCACCGGCTACAGCGTTTTCGCGTTCCTCGACAAGAACTTCGACGGCCAGCCCTCGGCCGGCGAGGAGCAGTACGCGGCGCTGTCCGCCGTCGCGGTTCCCTCCGGCGGGCGGGCGCGCCTCGATTTCTCGATGGTCGCGCTGACCGGGCCGGCGGCGCCCGTCTCGCTGACTCAGACGCCCGCGCTCACCTCCGTCACCTTCGACTGGAACCTGGTGCCGGGGGCGACCGGCTATCAGCTTCGTCGCGCGAACAATGCCGTGATCCTCTCGCTCGGCGGCGCCGCGAGCAGCTACATCGATTCCTTGCCGAACAACACCTCGTCGCAGATACGCTCCATCACCGCGTCCAACGGCAACGGAACCTCCACGACGACCGCGCTGTCGGTGATCGCTTACTCGCTGGCGGCGACGCCGACGACCCCGGTCGTGACGTTGGTCACGGCGACGGGCGCCTTCGTCACCTGGGGCGGCACGAACCCGCCCGGCACGCTGTTCGAGCTCCTGCGCGCGACGACGTCTCCTTCCGCGAGCCCGACGCGCGTCTTCCTTGGCACCTCGACGGCCCTCTTCAATCCGCTGGCGCCGGCGTCGACCTATTTCTGGACCGTGCGCGCGTTCAGCGGCGGCGGGGTTCCGTCGAGCTTCAGCGCGCAGGCCTCCACCGTGACCTTGCCGCTCGCGGGCCCGTCCCTGTCCGGCGTGCTGACCTACCCCGGCTACCAGACGGGAGTCGGCCGGGGCTTCGTCATCGAGGCCTCGACGAGCTCGACGACCTTCTTCCCGCGCGTTTCCTCGGCGACCCTGCCGGGAGCCCCTCAGCAGCCCTGGTACCTGCCCGTGCCGCCCGCGGGCACCTACTTCGTGCGCGCCTTCGTCGATGTGGCCGGCAACGGCGTCCTCCAGTCGAGCGCCGACCGCGGCCAGACCGGGGCGAATCCCGTGGCGGCCTCGTCGGTCACCGGCGTGAACTTCGCCGTGGTCGCGGACACGACGCCGCCCGGCGCGCCGGCCGGCGTTCTCGCGGTCCCGGGCAACGGCAAGGTGACGCTGTCGTGGGCGCAGCCGACCCGGAACGCCAACGGCACCCCTCTCGTGGACCTGGGGGGCTATTTCGTCGAGCGCGCCACCGCGCCTTCCGCGTCGTTCATCCCGCTGACTCCGGTCCCGCTGTCCTCGACGACGCTGTCCTGGGTCGACAACTTCCCCATTCCGGCAAGCCCCAATTTCTACCGCGTGCGCGCGACCGACGTGGGCGGCAACCAGTCGTCGCCGTCCGGCGCCGTTTCCTCCATGCCGTCCTCCGGCGGCTCCATCTCGGGGCAGGTCCGCAGCTTCAGCGGGGCCGCGGGCGGCCAGTACCGTGTGCGCCTGAGCACTTCGCCGGCGGCCTCCGCTCCGAGCGTGGCCGAGGCGTCGCTGACGAGCTACACCTTCACGAGCCTCTCCGACGGGATCTATTACCTGCGCGCCTTCCGCGACATCAACGGCAACGCCGTCGAGGACGCGTTGAGCGAGCCCGGCGGCACCTTCGGCGGCCTCAACAAGCCTTTCCCGATCGCGATCGTCAACGGCAACGCGGTGTCCGGCGCCGACGCGACGATCTGCGACCGCTTCCCTCTCCAGCCGCCCTTCGTCACGGGCAATCTCTTCGCGGGCGCCTGCCCGGCGCTCGACAAGGGCCCCGGCTACGTGACCAACCTGTACGCGATCTCGGTGGGCGGCGGCGTCGCGGGCTCGTTCGGCGTCGGCACCCAGATCAACCTCGCGATGTCGACGGCCACGGCTTTCGCGACCGACATCATCCTTCTCGGCCCGGACGGCGGCGTGGTCGCGCGCGACAACCGCGTCGGCGGCGCGAACCTGTCGGCGGCCCTGACCGCGCCCGGCATCTACATCGTCGAGCCGACGAGCTTCCTGATGAACAGCACCGGGACCTTCGTCATGAACCTGCGCCTCGAGGGCGGATTCGCGGGCACGGTGGCGGGCTCGGTGACCTACTCCGGCGCCCGGCCCGGCCTCGTCTACACCCAGCTGTTCAACTCTCCCATGCAGCAGGCGGTTCCGATCATGACCTCGACCGCCGCGACGCCGGGGACCTTCAGCTTCGCCGGCCTGCCGGACGGCGTGTACTACATACGCTCTTTCCGCGACTCCAACGGCAACGGCGTGCGCGACAACGGCGAGCCGTCCGGCCAGTACGGCGTCTCGACGAGCTCCTCCCTGCCGGCCATGGTCGTGGGCGGCCTCGCGTACGGCGCCCCGTTCATCGTCCCCATAACCGATCCGGCCGTGGGCACGATCCGCGGCGCGGCGCTGTACGACGGCACGGCCCCGGGCGCCTTGCGCGTCGAGGCGGGCCATGCCTCATGCCAGGGCTGCAGCTCGCTCCAGGAGATCGTCGCCTTCACGACCGTCGCCGCGGGCGGCGTCTACACCTTGCCGTTCCTGCCGTCGGCCACCGACTTCGTTCTCCGGGCCTTCGTCGATTCCAACGGCAACGGCTATCCCGACGCGCTCGAGTCGTCGATCTCGACTTTCCCGATCACGGTGTTCGTCAACGCGACCTCGACCGTCAGCTTGATCGTCAAGGACGCCGGCGCGGGGGCTTTCGGATCGGCGATCGTCGTCGGCACCGTGACCTACTCCGGTGCGTCCACGGGCCCGATCCTGGTCGGCCTGTCGCGCGATCCGCAGTTCCGCAGCGTCGATTACCTGCTCGTGCTTCCCGCCACCGGGACCTTCTCCCGCGCCGGTCTGCAGGGCGACGCCACCTATTACATGATCGGTTTCATCGATTCGAACCTCAACAACAGCCCGGACGACGCGCTCGGCGAGCCGATGGCCGCCGGTTCCGACCTTGCCTTTGCCGGCACGCCCTTGGTCTCCAGCCCGCCGCCGATCTACGTGGCCGCGACGGGCCTGACGACGGTCCAGCTCACGCTCTCCGATCCGCCCGACGCCTCCCTGTTCGGGACCGTGCGCTACACCGGCTCGGCGAACTCGGCGGCGA
>JAQTNG010000123.1 GCA_028714015.1 Elusimicrobiota bacterium
GTGGAGAGACGGGCATGCCAACGAGTTGCGCGCCATCATCTCCGACGAGCGCAAGCGCCGGGAGCCTCGGTGCGTATGCGACCCCAAACACTCGGCAACGTCTACACAGTGCCTGGCATGCTTCCCCGCCCCCGACCCCCGCGACGCGCTGCTCTCGCAGGCACGGGAGGTTCTCGGTACGATGCTTACAAATGTGCCGTGGTACCACAGGGGTCCAGTCGAACTCGCCATCGACGCCATCGACGACTGGAAGGAGCGAGCGTGAAGCTCCGCGTCTCGCCCGCCTGGCTGCGCGCTCCTACACACGACGACCTGCAGAGCCAGGCACGGCAGTACCTCGAGCTCCGCGGCTGGCTCGTCATCGACACGCATGATGATAAGCACCGGCCGGCTGAGGATGGCGTCTCCGACCACATCGCGATGCGCCGCGGCCGCAACCTGCTGCTCGAGTACAAGGTCGGCCGCGACAAGCTGCGGCCGTCGCAGATCGACTTCTCCGACCGCGCCATCCGCTGCGGGCTCGAGGTGCACGAGGTGCGAACGCTGGACGACGTTATACGCATCGAGCAGCAGGCCGAGGAAGGAAGCCGATGAAAGAAACACGCGCCGGTGGTCTCCAGTCGATCTACTACGCCGGCCGCCCCGAAGCGCTGGCCCCGCTGCGGGACGAGTGCCAGGCGATCGCCGCGGGGATCGTGCGCCGCGAATGCCGGCGCCGCGGAATGCATCTGCCGGTCGACGCGCTCGAGGAGATCGCATCCGACGCCGCCGGGCAACTGATGGCGCACTACCTCCGCAATCCCGAATACTGGGTGCGCAACTTCCCGAGCCGGATCGCCTTCGAGGTGCGGAACGTGATGAACGCTCCGCTGCGTAGCCAGCAGGGCAGCTTCGAGGAGGGGCTCGAATCGACCGACGAGGCGGACGCTCACGAGTCGGCCTCCGATGCGAAGCATGATGCTCCGCGTCCAGCGCTCGCCCTCGATGCCATGGTGGCCGACCATCCCCAGGGGAAGAAGATCGCGGCGGACCTCTACCGCTCGCGCTACTACCGGCAGGCGATCAGGAGGATAGCGGTCTATGTCGAGCGACGATGGATCTATGAACACGCGGAGACGCTCCATCAGGTATTCCGCACATTCCACTGGCGGCCGGCGCGTCACGAGGAGGATATACTTGGATCCGGATATGGACGAGTACGCGAAGCGTTACGCTGCGGCAAACGGAAAGAGCGTATCACATCTGATCGAGGAGCTGATAAGGTGGCTGAAAGATGAAGCGTAAAAACAGTGACGGGATTTCTTTCTTCTGGACAGAAAGGCCATTACCGAAGGCTCTGATTGCTATCCGTCTCCGGCCATGGTGGCGCTTCCTGCCAGGAGTGAAGGGATACTTGAACCGTATCGAGGAGATGCTCAATCGGCCTGGCATCTCAGCAATACTCACCCCGGGTCCAAATCCAAGCCCTGACGGTTTCCCCTGGAACGGTCTGAGAATACCAGCGGTACCCCTCGCTGAATGGGATGCCAGGAACCAGCAGGCCATGCACGAGATCGTCGACCTCCTTCGCGCAGCTCACGACGAGCTGGTCGAATGCCGGCGCCGCGGGGATGCCAAGCCGTACGAAGGCACGGCAGAGGTCCACTCCGACGGCGAGCCGCCGATCGCGTACGTCATCCACCGCATCGAGAGGATGATCCGCCGTGACCGCTGACCCCGCGCTCGCCCTTCGCAACGGACTGCTGAGCGAGATGCCTCCCGTCCAGGCGCTGGTGATGATGCAGCTCTACTTCCAGCTTCCCCAGCGCTGGGATCGGAGCGGAAAGCACGGCATGTTCTTCTTCCCCGACGAGGCGGCGATAAGGCGTACGATGCGGCTGAAGGCTCCCGTCTACTACGCGATGGTTCGCCGTCTCGTCGATGGCGGATACATCGAGCGCCGACACGTCCCGCACCGCGGCATGGAGTACCGCATCTGCTTCGCGCGCCTCGAGCGTTTCCTTCACCCGATGCTGGCGAAGCCAGGATCTGTGTAGCGTATGCCAACGAATCCGCCACCGCTGGCGACGCGCTGGAAGCCGGGCCAGTCAGGAAACCCGCGAGGACGAGTCGCCGGCTTCCGTCACTTCTCCGCCCAGATATTCGCTCAGATGATCGAGGCGCCAGTGATAGCCGAGACCGGGAAGCTGGCGACGTGGGACGACCCGAAAGCCGTTCCGTTCGCGATCGCGGCGCTCAATCGCTATATGAACAAGGTGCTCGCTGGGGACATCCGCAACCTCGGCGACTTCGTCGATCGACTGCTCCCGCATCTGGACCAGGTAGACGACATCCTCCAGAACCGGCGCACCGACGACATTAAGTACCTTCGGTACCTGCTGTACGAATACTGCTTCGACGAACAGCGCGAGGTCCTTCTTTCCTCGAAGCCGCTGATTACCGTAATCGGTGGCCGGCGCTGCGGGAAGACCGACCTGTGGGCTGTGAAGTGCGTAAAGGTCGGGATCTCGCACGACAAGGGCGACGTCTTCTACGTCGGGCTGACCGCGAAGGCCGCGTTCGACATCATCTGGCCGAAGCTCATGGCGGTGCTGACGTACCTGCACGTCCCGTTCACACCGCACATCGCCGACCAGGCGATCGAGCTCAACACCGGGGTACGCATCTTCGTCAAGGGAAGCTCGACGAAACAGGACCTGGAGAACATGCGCGGCCACGCGCTTCGACTCGCGATCGTCGACGAGTGCCAAAGCCGGGGCTACGAGAAGCTTAAGATGCTATGCGAGGAGATCCTCGGCCCGGCGCTACAGGACTTCGAGGGATCGCAGCTCTGCCTCGGCGGTACGCCGTCGCGCGTGCAGGGCAACTACGCCGAGGAGAAGTACGCCGAGAACGGACCGCAGACCGCTCGGTTCAACTGGAACATGAGCGTCAATCCGTACATCCCGAACCACGAGAAGATCCTCGGGACGGTGCGGAAAGAGAAGGGGTGGACGGCTGATAACCAGGTCTACCGCCGGGAGTACAAAGGCGAGGTCGGGGTGTACGACACCGAGGCGGTTGTCTTTCGGCTCCAGGCTCGGAACCACTTCAAAGAGACCGATCTCCCCGCGTGGACCGCCAGCCAGCCAGCGGCGGACATCTTCTTCTCGGGAGGCATCGACTACGGTTTCGACGACTCCGACTCGTGCACGATCAACATGGCGAGCGTTAACAAGCCCGAGCGCTTCACGCTGTTCGAGCATAAGGGTAACCGATCGGGCATCTCCGACTTCGCGTCGCAGGTGAAACGCGGCATCAGCCTCGTGGCGGGAAACCCGATCTTTGCGAAGCTGCCGAACAAGTCCATCCCGTTCTTCTGCGACACCGAGGGGCTGGGGAAGAAGATCACCTATGACCTGGCCCGGCAGTTCGGGATCTCGGTGCAGCCGGCCTACCAGGGCCAGCAGGAGCTCATGGTCGAGATGCTCCAGGACGAGGTGGACTCCGGACGGCTGAAGGTACGCGAGACACAGACGCTTGGCGGGAAAGAGATTGTCGGCCCGTTCGAGGAGGAGACGCGGAAAATCGTGTGGGCGAGAAACGAGAAGGACGAGCTCACGCGGACGATCGACGACGACATATACCACCCCGAGATCACCAAGTCGATGCTCTATGCGTTCCGCTACATCTGGCTGAAGTCGAAAGTGAAGGCCGTGACCCCAAAATAAAAAAATAGACAAAGTGTGATTTGTCGAGTTGAACCGGCCCTATACAGGGCGTGAAGGTACTCGACGCCTTTCGGCTGCTGAAACAGGAATCCGATCGCCAGCGCGACCTCGAGCGCCGGCGCCGCGAGATAATCGAGCTCCGGAAACACCCCCTGAACTATCCCCTGCTCGAAGCGCTGGTGAATGCCGCGGCAAAGCAGAACCCGGGATTCTATTCGGAGCTCACCTTCTCCGACGGGTCGAAGTGGGAGTTCGGGGTCCGCGAGCGGCATATGCGGCCGGCAGCCCCGCACGACGAGACCTTCTGATGGACCACGCGAAGATCCTCGCCGATGCGTCGAGCCTCGAGAACTGGCTCTCGAAGCGAGATCAGAAGTACCTCCGGAACCTCAACCGCTACAACAACAACGGGCAGCGCCGCGAGCAGATCTGGGAGCTCTACAACGATCCCGTCAGCTACAACTACGGCGCGAGCGATGGTAACGCGCTGCCCTGGCCGATCGAGAACGTCATCAAGAGCTGCATCGACACCAAGGTTTCCAAGATGAGCCAGGTGAAGGTGCGGCCGTTCTTCAACCCGGTCAACGGGAAATGGCAGACGCGGAAGGTCTGCCGCATCGGCCAGCAGTGGTCGGATCAGTGGTACCAGCGCCAGCACCTCTACCAGATGGCGAACCTCTGCTACCGAGACTGCCAGATCTTCGATCGCGGAGACGTGTGGGTCGACGAGGAGACCAAGACGCCGCGGCGGTTGCGGCCGTGGGAGTTCTGCTTCGATCCCGCTGAGTTCAACTTCGGGCACTTCTCGCGCGTGATGGTCGAGTTCCGCCAGTACCCGCTCGTCGCGCTGAAGCATCTCCTGAAAACCGGTTCTGCCGCCATGAAGACCTACGAGGCGACGCCGTTCTACCGGGCGCAGAAGTACAGGGTCTATTACCTGCTCGCGGATGGAATCCGCTACGACATAGTTGACGACGAGGTGATGCGCGAGACGAAGACCGGTATCAAACGGTCTCCCGTCGCCTCGATGTATTACTGCCCGCCGGTCAAGGGCATGTGGTCGCCATCGCTCGCCGACGATCTGATCACGCTCCAGCGCGAGCTCGACCTGGTGAACGAGAAAATACACGACGCCGAGGAGAACACCCCGGCAAACCTGATCCTCGTCCCGACGTTGGGCGGGATAAAAGCTTCGACCCTCGACGCAGGTAGAGCCGGACTGATGTACGAGTACGAGCCGGGGCCGGCCACGAGCTCCCCGGCGACGATCGTCACCCCGACCTCCGTAAGCCCCCGGCTGCTCTCGCGCCGGAAAGAAATCATCGAGGCCATGTACAACATCTCCGGCGTCTCGATGCTCTCGGCGCAGTCGAAGAAGCCGAGCGGGATCAACTCCGGGGTCATGCTCGACACCCTCGAAGACGTCGAAAGCGAGCGGTTCAACCGGGAGCTTCAGGACTTCGAGCAGTTCCTGATGCAGATCGCCGAGATTGCGGTGGACAACTTCGAGGGCGGAGACGACCTGCTCCCGAAGCGCGACGGCCGATCGAGCGTGACGTGGAAGGAGCTTCAGCGGGAGCGCGAGTACTTCGCGATCCAGTTCTCTCCCGCCTCCGCTCTGTCGAAAACCCCGAAGGTGAAGATGGAGCAGGTCGAGAAGCTTCAGAAGATGGGGCTCGTCGGGCCCGAGTGGGCGGCCTCGATGCTCGAGTTCCCCGACCTTGAGAAGTCCTACGGGATCGCCAGTGCCAACCGCGACGACATCGAGCGGATCACCGAGCGCGCCGCGGAGGGCGGCGAGTTCAGATTCTACGAGGTCGTGAGCCTTTCCGACCTCTACAAGAATGTGATGAACGAGATCATGCGGCTCGACGCGGACGAGGAGAACGAGAAGATCATCCGCAACCTCGTCGAGTTCCTGTCCGTCATCAAGGGCAAGATGGACGAACTGGCGCAGGCCGCCCAGCCCCCGGCTCCTCCAGCGGAGCCTCCGGGGCCGCAGCCTGGAGCGCCGCCCGCGCCGCCTCCCGCGGCTCCCCCGGTGATGCTCGGCCAGCCGTCCGCACCGATCCCCCAGGCGCCGAATGCCCTCGCACAGCAGCCCCCCGCCGGGAGCCCAATTTGAAACCGGCCCTATAAGGAGTGACGACCATGAACGAACCGATGGAACAGCCAGCCTCGACCACCGCTCCCTCCGAGGGGAAGGTCTACGACATCGCCGAGATCATCGAGGCTGTCGTGAAGCTCGTCCAGGACATGGACGAGAAGCTGACCTCGCTTTGCGCGGCTCACGAGGCGCTGGACAAAGAGATCCACGAGGACTTCTTCGGCCCTATCCACAAGCAGTACCAGGAGCACGTCCGCGGCCAGGGCATCGAAGGTGTCAGGGCGAAGTATGGCGCGCGCTTCGGCGAGCTCGCCGAGCCCCTGAAAGCCTTCGGCATCGAGGACGTCTTCGAGCGCCTGTACGACGCGCTGGAGGAGCTGAAGAAGGGCGAGGGCTACAAGGACGAGGACGAGGGCCCGTTCGTAGACGGGATCTTCAGCCAGGCGATGGATCGGATATCCCGCGTCCGAGGCCAGCCCCCCAAGCCCCCGGAGTCCCCGGAACCCCCGAAAGAGGAACCCTCGGCCGTCGAGAAGACGACCGTGACGATCGGAGGCGACAAGCCGACCGACAAGCCGCCGGCGAAGACACCGAAGAAGTGGTCGCCGGCCATGGACCTATAGGCTGAAAGGAGCCGAACATGCCCCCCGTTTCCACCGCAGAAATGCTCGCGATCTTCAAGGTCTGGTACACCGACGACAAGATGGAGCAGCTGTTGTTCCCCAACAGCTCGGTCGTTCGGTCGATCGACAAGGTGCGAGTCGGAGGCTCCAGCTACAACTTTCCGATGATGTCGGGACGTGGCGGAGCCGTGTCGGGCAACGGTGCCACGGCGGTAGCGCTCTCGGCAACCACCGCGCGTAACGCACAGATGGCGGCCGAGCACGGGCAGGTCTTCTCGGCCTTCCAGCTCACCCAGAAGGAGATGCTCGCGAGCCGCAACACACGCGGGGCCTTCGAGCCCGCGGGCGTCGTGAAGATGTTCGCGGCGACCGATGGCCTGCGCAAGGGCTTCGGGAAATCCTTCTACGGCATGGGCTTCGGCGAGCTGGGGACGGTCCAGGCGATCGTCCTCGCGGGCGCCGCCACCATGCTCGTCGACAGCTCGACGGTGCTCGGGCTGGACGTCGGCAGCCAGGTCGACATCACCGATGGATCGATCGGCCTGCCCTCCGACCCGATCATCGCGGGCGGCCCGTTCACGGTCAGCCAGGTCGACGGCCCCGACGCCGCGGGTCTCTACACCGTGACGTTCGCCCCCGTGGCCCCCGCGGGAGGCTTCGCGGCCGGCGCGTGGATCGTGCTGCACGACTGCCGGGACGCCGGCGGCCTGCCGCTGTTCCCGATGGGCCTCGGCGGTGCTCTGCCGTGGTGGTTCAACCGCACCGGCGCATCGTGGCTCGCCTACATCGCCGCGCTCTTCCAGACCGTCAACCGCTCGACGTTCGTCAACCGGCTCGCGGGCGGGTTCGTGCTGCGAGACATCCCGGGCCTCGAGTCGTACCACCACGCGGTGACGCGCGCCGTGCGCCTCGCGCGGTTCCAGGGTGGCGTGAACGACCTGATCGTGCTCAACGATAGCGACTACGCCATCATCATTGGGGAGCTGGAGGCCGACCGGAACTACTGGCAGGCGATCAACACCGGGGACAAGAAGAGCGGGAACGAGGTGGTCATCGGCCTGGAGCAGATGAGCTACCAGTTCGCGACCTCGTGGGTCAAGAACGTGGTCCCGGATCCGTTCTGCCCCAACGGGACGTTCTACGTCCTCGAGAAGCGCGTGCTGAAGTTCGTCGCGCTGTCGAACCCCGAGAAGGCGGCCAACGACGGCCTGTCGGGTAACGAGCCCGGAGCTCCCCCGATCACCGAGAGCGGCGACACCCCGACCGATCGCTATGCGCTCAACATCGACGACATCCTGACGCTGAACCCGGCCGCGGTCGGACAGGACGGCGCGGGGATGCAGGGGCTGCTGTCGATCTTCGGAGCCTGGGTCGTCCAGAACCCCGCCCACTGCGTGGTCGGACGGTTCGTGTAATCGCCGGGCATAGCCGCGGCGAGGAACGTTTGATCGCCGAGCGTAGCTTCGGCGAAGAAGGAGAAGCTGAATGCTTCTGAGCAAGGTTTTCCAGCAGAGGTGCGGGCAGATCGTCGGGGAGCTTTCGACGATCACCTGCGAGGCGGATGTCGGCGGGAGTCTCGCCGGCAAGTCCTTCAAGTTCCATCTCTTCGACCACCTCGGCGTTGAGAGGGATTTCTGGGTCTACTTCAAGGTCGACGGCGTGGGGGCGAACCCGGTAACCGCCGGGTGGTACCCGATCGTCGTCAACATCTCGGCGGGAGATGCGGCAGCCGTGGTCGCGCAGGCCCTGCGCGCTGCGCTTCAGGCGTACGCACACTCCACGCACATGTCGGTCGTCGCGGGAGTGGATCCCGATGTCACGATCGAGGGCCGCTGGCCCGGGAACACCACGGGCATCGCGGACGTCGACACCGGCTGGGCGTCGATCGTCACGACCACCGCGGGATCGGCAGCCGTCGCGGAGAACATCGGGCTGGCAGCGGCAGCCGGTGCCTACGTCGTACGGCCGATCCCGAACACCGCGATCTACCTGCGCAAGCTGTGGATCGCTCTGTCGGACACGGCGGCGAACGATCAGACCCTGTTCGGAGCCCTTGCGGCACTCGCCACGGGCTGCGCGATCAGGATCCGGGACCACGACTACGCCGCAAAGCTCACGCTCGCCTCGGCCCTGAAGACCAACAGCGACATGATGAACATCGGCAGGGCGATGCTCTACAGCACCACGCTGTACACCCTGGAGCTCGACTTCGTCGAATCGTTCGGCGGGGAGCTGCCGGTGAGCGGCTACACCGACGAGGACTTCTGCTTCGAGGTCAACGACGTCCTGACCGGCCTGGTTGCGCTGTACGCCAAGGTCGAAGGACACTACGTCTAGACGCCACGTGCCTTTCCTCTCTGGCCCCGGGCTCCTCCCCCGGGGCCTTTTCAATTGTGGCCCCGCTTTGCGGACCCTGTTTACAGACAGGCCCTATAGAGGGTGATGAAGGTATCGAAGATCGTCTCCCTTGCGAGGTCCCTCGCGGCGCTGCCTGACACCCAGGCGATCAGCCACGACGACGAGGTGTCGTCGGTCAACGCGAGCTGGCGCGATCTCTACGCGCGGATACTGGAATCGAATGACGACCCGTTCCTCGAAAGCGCGACGATCACACTGACCCCGGCGATGGTGGTCGGGACGAACGAGTACCTGGTTCCGCTTCCGTCGGACTTCTACCGGCTGCGTACCGTCGACTACCGGGACGGATCGGGCGAGTGGCGGAGCATGGACAATTTCGCGCCGACCGCGCGGAACGACCTCCCGTCGTATCCCTCCTACCGGTTCAACGCCAACCGCCTGTGGATCATCGGGGCGCAGTTTTCCGAGGTCCGCCTCCGCTACTACCCGCCGAGCGTCGAGCTGACGCACCCGGAGCCGGATATCGAGTTCGCCACCGGGGCGACGCCGCTGACGTTCCCGACGATCACCTCGCCGGTGTACGTGCCGTGGCACAACTTTGGGGCCTACATCCTCGCGGGGACAGACATCACCGCGGGTTCGATCGACGATAACACCGACGCGACACCCGTCACGCTCTATGCGTCCGCCGGAGCCTCGGACCTCGTGTACTACAAAGGGTATCTCTACTGGATCGAGGCCGCCGACGTCTGGAGGGCCCCGACCGATCTCGTGACCTCCCCGCTGGTACCGGTGCAGCTCACGGCAACCGGCACCGTAACCAGCCTGTCGGTGTTCCGCGATCACCTCTACTACTGCGATGCCGGCT
>JAQTNG010000124.1 GCA_028714015.1 Elusimicrobiota bacterium
TCAGAAGGTCTCCAAGATCTACCGCCGCTCGCATCTCGGGCGCGTCACCGAGACGGCCGGCCTCGTCGAGCTCGACCTCGACATCGTCCAGGGCGAGGTGTTCGGGCTGCTCGGCCTCAACGGCTCCGGGAAGACGACGGCGATCAAGCTCCTGATGGGCCTGCACCTCCCCACGAAGGGAGAGGTCGAGACCTTGGGCCGGCGCGCCCCCCACATCGAGGCGCTCGCGCGCATGGGCTACGCGCCCGAATCGGCGTACCTCAACAAGACCCTCACGGGCCGCGAGAATCTGCGCCTGTTCGCCGCGCTGTCGCGCATTCCCGCCGCGGACGCGGAGCGGCGGGTGACGGAGATGCTCGCGAAGGTCGGGCTCGACAAGGCGATGGACAAGCGGCTGTCGGAATACTCGAAAGGCATGCTTCAGCGCGCGAGCCTGGCGCAAGCGCTCGTCCACGACCCCGAGCTCGTGATCCTCGACGAGCCCGTGACCGGGCTCGATCCGCTCGCGATCAAGGAGGTCCGCGTCCTGATTCTCTGGCTCAAGGCCAAAGGGAAGACCGTGCTCTTCTCCTCGCACGATATCTCCGAGGTCGAGCGCGTCTGCGACCGCATCGGCATACTCAGCGGCGGGCGCCTCGTGAAGATCATGAAGCAGGAGGAGTGGCGCGGCAGGCCCGACGCCCTCGAGTCAGCGTTCGCGGCCGCCGTCGTCCGGACCGACGGCGTCGGTCCGATCCGCATGGAGTGATATGCAGACCATCTCGGCCGTCTTCTCGTACACGTTCAAGGAGCACGTCCGCCACAAGGCGTGGCTGACCGCGGCGCTCTTCGGCCTCGTGCTGCTCGGGGGGGCCCTCATCGTCTCCGCGCTCGGGGCCGACGAGCGAGCGCGCCTCATGCTCGATCTGGGGCTGGCGGCGATCGAAGCCATCGCGCTCATCTCGATCGTGTTCCTGACCGTCAACCTGATCCTGTCCGAGATCGAGTCGCGCGCGATCTTCCTCATCCTCAGCCACCCCGTGCGCCGCGCGGACTACCTGCTCGGCCGCTTCCTCGGCACCGTCGCCGCGGTCGCGCTCGGCATGGCCGCCATGGCCCTGATGCACGCGGCCCTGCTGGGCCTCTACGGCTGGTGGGAGCCGGGCCGCTACCTCGCCGCGCTGGCCTGCATGCTCGGCAAGACGGCGGTGATGGGATCGCTCTCGCTGCTGCTGTCGCTCGCGCTGACCTCCGAGGCTGCGGCGATGGCGTTCGCGGTGTTCCTCTGGATGCTGGGCCACTTCTCGTCTGAGATGCGCTTCCTCGCGGACCGCTCCGGCAGCGCCTTCCTCAAGACGGCGCTCATCGCGTTCTCGCACGCGGCCCCGGACTTCGCCCACTTCAACTACCGCGACTTCTGGCATGCGCCGGAGCCGGCCGCCGGCTGGCTCGCGTGGGCCGCCGTGTACGCGCTCGCCTACACGGGAGCGTGCCTGGCGCTCTCGGTCCAGCTGTTCGAGCAGAAGGAGTTCTGATGAAGCATCGCTGGCTCGTTCTCGCGGCCGCCCTGTTCGCCCTGGCGCTTTTCGCCGGGTCGCGCATGCGCCGCCTCCACGAGCCGCGCTTCCCCCATTTGGCCGAGCTGAAGGCCGGGCCGTTCGCCTTCCAGGACGCCGCGCTCGCCGCCGCGGGCTTCCGCGCCCCGGCGGCGGACCTGGCCTGGATTCAGCTCCTGCAGTACACGGCGGGAGACGTGCCCGAGTTCCCCGACCGGCCGGGTCACCCGTACGAGCATCTCTCGGAGCTGAGCCTGCGCGTCACCCGCCTCGACCCTTCCTTTCACCGGGCCGTCCTGTTCGCCGCCGGCATACTCGCCTGGTTCCACGGCATCGACCGCCCCGACGAAGCCGCGGACCTGCTCAACGAGGGCATGCGCCGCTCCCCGGAGCAGCCTTTGTACGCGCTCTACCTCGCGGCGCTCGCCTACCAGAAGCAGGGCGACACGGACCGCATGATCGCCCTGCTCGAATCGAGCTTCGACCTCCCCGACACCCCGAGCACGATGAAGGCCATACTCGCCAATCTTCGCCAGTCGCGCGGCGAATACCGGGAAGCCCTCGCGCTGTGGGAACGAATCCGCGAGAACGACCGCGACCGCTCGGAGCACGCGCGCGCGAAGGTGAAGATCGACGAGCTGCGCGTCCTGCTCCGCTCCCGGCCCGCCCGTTAGCGGGTCGCGATGGGCAGGATGACGTAGACGGCCGCGATCATGAGGAAGTAGCCCGCGAGCTTCACCGTGAACGGCCGCTTCGAGAAGGGCGCGAGCCCGAAGGCGGCGGCGAGATCCACGCCGCCGCACCCCGCCATGACGAACCAGGCGCCGAGTATGTCGTAGTCCCCGATGTCGCCCTGCCAGCCGAAGAGGACGAGGAATCCCCAGGCGACGAACGGCGTGATCGGGATCAGCACGTCGACCGCGCGCAAGACCGTATGGCGGTGGCAGATGTAGATCGAGAACGAAACGAAGAAAACGGTGGGGGCCAGGAGCACGGCGCTCATGAAGGCCGGCGGGAGGCCTCCTGCGTGACGCAGGATGTACTTGATGAGCGCCACGTCCGTCAAAGCCCCGAGAATGAGCGCGATGGCGTGGGCCCCGCAATACTGGCGCACTAAGTCAGGCCGACGCGTCGTTGCGTATATCCCGGCGCTGATCAGGAGGATGAACGAAACGGCGGCGAGCATGATCCGCCCGTAGAACGCGTAGTAGGCGTCGGTCATGGGAGAATATTAGAAAAATCGTCTCAGTAAAATGAAGCCTCGTGGGAAACGAGGCGTCCGTCGAGATAGGTGAACTTCCCGCTGAAGAAGCGTTCCTGCTCGAGCCACGGCAGGAAGATGAGGTCGCCTTCCCATAGAGGGAGCCCCGCCAGGCGGGCGTCGTCCACCCATTCGAGGTCCCCCTCGGAGCAAACGCCGAGCGTTCCCTCGAAGCGCGTCGCGGTGTAGACGAACACCAGCCAGTCCTCGCCGCCCTTGAACGCGGGGAAGGTCAGCACGCCGCGCAGGCGCGGGTCGAGCAAAGTCAGGCCGGACTCCTCGCGGATTTCGCGGATCACGCACTCGTCAGGAGACTCGCCCGCGTCGAGCTTGCCGCCGAGCCCGTTCCACTTGCCCCGGTGCACGTCGCCTTCTTTTTTATTGCGATGCATCATCAAGGTCCGCCCGCCCGAGCGGACGTAGCACAAGGTCGCGGCGACGGTTTTCATTTCGCGAGCGCCTTCATGACGGAGAATAACACGTCGTAATCGGTGTCGTCGAGATTCATGCGATAGAATAATTGCCGTATCCGTCTCTGCCGTTCCTCGGTGAAACGCGGCGAAGCCGCGAGCTTGGGGTGAACATAGTCCCACAGGGCCGTCATGCGGTCCATCGAGGCCGTTGCGGCCATTTCCGGGAGTTCTCGATCCGTCGCCGTTAAAGAAAACAGGACCACCGCGACGGCCTGCCCCAGGTTGAGGCTGACCCCGTTTTCGCAGGGGATCCGGGCCAGATGAGGGCACAGCGCCGATTCCGCCCGCGTGAGGCCCGCGGACTCCCGTCCGAAGACGAGGGCCGTGCGCCCCTTGAGGCTCAAGGACGCGGGCACGGCCGGCAAGGTGAACTCGTTCTGCCTCAGAGCCGTGGGACGGCGGGAAAACGCGATCGCCGTGCCGCAGCCGCGCAGCGCGCCGGAGAGATCCTTCTCGAAGCGAATCCCGTCGAGTATGTCCGGAGCGCACACGCCGGTGACGCGCGCCTCGGCGGGCAGGGACTTCCACGCCGACGAGGCCACCACGAGGTCCGTGACGCCGAACGCGCGCATCGCGCGGGCGACGAAGCCCACGTTCAGCGGATTTTCCGGCTCGACCAGCACGACGCGCAGGTCCATGGAGACGATGATATCATCTCATGGCGTGAGGGCGCCCTTCCCGCCGGGGGAAGGGCGCCCGTTGCGCCCGGCTCTAATCGTCGCCGCGCTCGGGCCCGCCGCCCATCTTTCCGGGGCCCATCTTGCCCGGGCCCATCTTGGCGCCGCCCATTTCGGGCTTGTGACCCTTCATCGCGACGAGCATCTGCGCGCGCTGGGTCGGGGTCAGGATCGCGGTCAGGGCGGCCTCGAACTTGTCCTCTTCGGCGCGCATCGCCTTGCGCCCGGCCACGATCGTGTCGAGGGTCGCCGAGAGGTCCTTCTCGGAGGCCTTGTCCTCGAGCTGGTCCGAGAGCTTTCGGATCGCCGCGGCCAGCTCGGCGTGCGTCGCGGCGTCGGCGTCCCGCCGCGCCCGTTTCGCCGCCTTGAGCTTGGCCTCCTGCTCCTCGGAGATGCCGAACTTCTCGCGCATGCGCTCCTTGAAAGCTTCCTTCCCGCCTTTCTCGCCGTACGCCCCCGGCTTGCCTTCGGGCTTGCCCTGGGCCCGCAATACCGTGGGCAGCAATAGCGCTCCCGTCAGAAGGCCCGCCGCCGCCGCCGCCGAAATGATCCGCTTCATCTGCCCTACCCCCCGGGCCTCTTGGGCCCTCGGGGATTATACGACGGAAGGGGATTAAAAGTGTCGCGGGATCAGCCGTCGTTCCGGGTGGCCCAGATCCAGCCGGTCAGGGCGATGCCGACGGCATACATCCAGAAGGTATCAGGAACCACGTACGAGTAGCCCATCAAAACGCCGCCCTGGATCATCACCCGCGTCTTGTCCATCCTCTTGCCGTACGAGAAGGCGACATACCCGATGCTGGAGAAAAGCAGGTTGCCGATGATGTTGGCGGCGGAGAAATGGGGCATTCCGAAGGGCATCGGCGGTGACTGTAGCTCTTTTGGAGCCCCGCCGGGACGCTCCGGGCCGGCTAGGCGGCGACGGCCATGCGCGAGTGAGCGGGCGCGGTCTGGGGGTTGACCAGGCGCCCCCAGCAATCGGCGCTCTCGGCGGCCACGATCACCGCGGCCTGGGCCATGTCGGTCTCGCGCTTGGCCAGGCTCTTCTGCACGACGGCCTTGAGGTCGTCGATGTCGTAGAGGTAGACGCCTTCGGCCTTGGCGACCTCGGGAGCCACGTTGCGCGGCATCGCGATGTCGATGATGAACAGAGACCGGCCGCCGCGGCGGCGCGACAGGGCGAGAGCGGCCTCCCCGTCCAGAAGATAATGGTCGGCTCCCGTGGAGAAGACCGCGATATCCGCCTCGTCGAGCCGGTCGAAGCCTTCCGCGAGAGCGACGGGCTCGCCGCCGAGCTCGGCGGCGAGGGCCTGGGCTTTGTCCAGGCTGCGGTTGCTGATGTACAGCTTGCCCGCGCCCTTGGAGCGCAGATGCCGCACCGAGGAGGCGGCCATGGTCCCCGCGCCGAAGACCACCACCACGCGCTCCTTGAGATCCGAGAAAATGCTGCGCGCCATCATCGCGGCCGCCCCGCCGATCGAAGCGATGCCGCCGACGATGCGCGTCTCGTTGCGGACCTTCTTGCCGACCATCAGCGCGCGCTGGAAGGAGAGGTGGCCGAAGCGGTTGACCGTCTTCTCGCTGCAGGCGCCCTGGTAGGCGGCCTTGCACTGGCCCAGAATCTCGGTCTCGCCCAGGATCCAGGAATCCAAGCCCGCGGCGACGCGGAACAGATGGCCGACGGCCGCGGAGCCGCGGTGGATGAAAAGGGAGGCGCCGATGTCCGTGCCCGTGCGGAGGTTGAGCCACGCGACGATGGCCTGCTCGCCGTCCTTATCGGGCTGGCAGTAGATCTCGAAGCGGCTGCAGGTCGAGAGAACGACGACTCCCTCCTGACCGGTGGCGTCCTTAATGATGGTGTTGATTCGCCCCGCCTCTTCCGGCTTCGGGGAAATCGCTTCGCGGATCTCGACGGGAGCCGTCGAGTGGTTCAGTCCGACAACCAGCCAATCGTTCATCATCGTGAACGATTACATGGCAACAAATCGTCCATCTTATCGTCGAGAAATAACGATTATAAGCCGCCTACGGGAGGGATTGCGGCATAAACGCGAGCGGGTGCGCGATTCCGCTCAACCCCCGCCTCAGCGGCGGTGGCACTCGATGCAGACCTCAGGACGGACATTGCCCGCGGAAACGGCGCTGATGTCGTGGGTGGCGTGGCAGGAAACGCAGCCGACCATGCCGTCTTCCAGGACGATGCGGGCGTTCATGGCCGGGTCATTATAAGAGCCGGGATCGCGGCGCAACGCGGCCATGTAGTCGACGCCCACGGGGTGGTTGGCGCTCAGGTCGGCGCCTTGAGACGACAGGCGAACGCTCCCCGGAGACAACGAGTGGGCCTTGATCGTGGGGGCGACGGTGCCGTCATGGCAGGACATGCACAGGCCGGTTTTGACCCCGCCGGCCTGCTCCGAATCGCGCGAGAAGACCGCGGCGTCCATGCTCCCCTGCGTCTGCCACAGCGGACGCGGGGCCTTCGTCGTATGCGCGAAGTGGCAGGACGCGCAGCTGAACGAAGCGTGGCCCGCGCTCAGCATCGTGGCGTGATCGCCGACCGCGTCGTGCAGATCGATGAAGTCGCCGGACGGGCGCGGCGCGAGCGACGCGCGCGGCGCGCGCAGCGCGAGCGCCGCGACGAGCGACGCGAAGACGAGCGCGGAGAAAAACGGAAGACGCCGGGGCCAGGGGTTCGTCATGGGGGTGGGCCTCCGACTTCAGTGTAAGCCCGGGACGCGCGTTTGTCAATTCCATTTGAGGTTGGTGGGAACCCGCGCCGCGCCGCCGCCGATGATCTGGCCGAAGCGTTGCGGAGCAATAGCGAGAACTCCTATGCGGCGTCTGAGTCCGGGCCGACTGCTTCGGCGTTTGACCGTCGCCTGGCGCGGCGCTTCGCTGGCCCGGCAGACGTTCATCGCCTTCTACTCGTTCACCGTGGCCGTCACGGCGATCACCTTCCTGCTGTATGTCCAGGACACGCGCAACAGCGTCCTCGACATGGAGCGCGCGACGATGACCAGCATGTTCCCGGTCGTCGAGCGGGTCATCGCCGACTCCATGGTTCAGGGGTCGCATGACGCCATCTCGAAACTCTTCTCCGTCCACAACAGTCGCGGCATGGCCGACCGCATGTTCCTCCTCGATGCGGACAAGCTGTCCGTCAACACCGAGGACCTCGCCGCCGGCGTGAAGCCTCGCCACGAAATGCCCCGAGACTTCGATCCGGACAAGAACATCATCATGGACTTCGCCGTCCAGAACCGCGGGGCCTGCGCGCGCTGCCACGGCGCCGAAGCGGGGCCGCTCGGCTACGTCCGACTCATCTCGCCCAAGCGCGACCGGCAGGCCGTGGCCGAGGCAAACCTCAAGGGCCGGCTCATCATACTTTTCTCCTCCTTTATGATCGTCGGCTTATGGACGCTCATGGTCGTGCGCCGCGTCATCGACGAGCCCATGGGGCGCATCGTCGCGGCCATGAACCGCGTCGCGCGCGGCGCGCTCGACACGCGCGTCGACGACCTGCCCTCGGGCGAGCTTCGCTCGATCGCCCGCGGCTTCAACAACATGGTCCGGCTTCTCGAAAAGGACCGCCGCGAGAACGTGGGCCTGCACCGCAGCCAGGTCGGGCACATGGAGCGCCTCGCCGCGCTGGGCGAGCTGTCCGCCCACCTGGCCCACGAGGTGAGAAACCCGCTGACCGGCATCAGCTCCACGATACAGGTCATGCAGAGCGAGACCCCCGAGGGCAGCCCGCGCCGCGAGGTGCTGGGCAAGGTCCTGGGCCAGCTCAACCGCATGGAGCAGACCATGGGCAATTTCCTGCGCTTCGCGCGCATGCCCGAGGCGGTGGTGCGCCCCTTCGACCTTCACGAGCCGCTCGAGCGCGTGCTCGACCTCATCGAGGCCCGCCTGCGCACGCAGAAGATCGAGCTCAAGCGCGACATCGCCAGGGATCTGCCCCGCCTCAAGGGAGATCCCGGGCAGATCGAGCAGGTTTTCCTGAACCTGTTCATCAACGCGGCCAACGCCATGCCTCACGGCGGGGCCTTGACGGTCACCGCGCGCGCCGAGCCGGAGGGCTCCCTGCTCGTCGAGGTGCGCGACACGGGCAAGGGCATCTCGAGCGCGGACCTCGAGCACGTCTTCCGCCCCTTCTTCACCACGCGCGAGAACGGCAGCGGCCTCGGCCTGCCGCTGTCGCGCCAGATCATCGTGGCGCACGACGGCGACATTTGGATCGAAAGCGTTCCCGACCGCGGCACCAGCGTCTTCGTGCGCCTGCCCGCGGCGGCGGCGGAGGTTTAACATGGCGGCCAAGATTTTGATCGTGGACGACGAGGAGCTGATCCGCTGGTCCTTGTCCCAGGACCTGACCAACTCGGGCTATAAGACCGTCGTCGCCGCCGACCTCGCGGAAGCCACGGCCGCGCTCGAGACCGAAAACCCGGACGTCGTCCTCTCCGATCTGCGCCTGGGCCGCGACAGCGGTCTCGACGTGCTCAAGGCCGCGCGGCGCGGAAACCCCGAGCTGCCGGTCATCATCATGACCGCCTTCGCCGACCTCGCCAGCGCCGTGGAAGCCCTGCGCGAGGGCGCGGCCGACTACATCTCCAAGCCCCTCCAGCTCGCCGGCCTCAAGATCACGCTCAAGCGCGTGCTCGAGACCGCCCAGTTCAAGCGGCGCCTGGACCGCGCGCACCAGAAAGGCGTCGACAAGTACAACTTCGCCTCGATCGTGGCCGAGAGCCCCTCCATGAAGGACGCGCTCGCCATGGCCCGCAAGATCGCGGCCAGCCCCTTCGGCACCGTCCTCATACTGGGCGAGAGCGGCTGCGGCAAGGACCGCTTCGCCCGCGCCATCCACTACGGCAGCCCGCGCGCCTTCGAGCCCTTCATGGAGATCTCCTGCACGGCCATTCCGGAGAATCTCCTGGAAAGCGAGCTGTTCGGCTACGAGAAGGGCTCCTTCACCGGCGCGGTCGGCCAGAAGAAGGGCCTCTTCGAGATCGCCGACGGCGGGACGATCTTCCTCAACGAGATCGGCCACATGCCGATGAGCCTGCAGGGCAAGATCCTGCGCGCGCTCGAGGACAAGACCTTCAAGCGCGTGGGCGGGCGCGACGACATCACCGTGGACGTGCGCGTCATCGCCGCCACCAACGAGGACCTCCCCCGCGCGGTGGCCGAAGGGCGCTTCCGCCAGGACCTCTACTACCGCATCAACGTGCTGACCATCTCGCTGCAGCCGCTGCGCGAGCGAAAGGAAGACATCCTCCCTCTCGTGGACCGGCTGCTGGGCAAGCTCAGCGCGGAGATGCTCAAGCCCAAGCCCGTTCTGTCGCCGGAAACCTTGGAGCAGTTTCAATCCTATAAATGGCCCGGCAACGTCCGGGAGCTTCGCAACGTGCTGGAGAGAATGATGATCCTCGACGAACTGGAGTTCCATCCCGTCGCCGCCGCACAGCCCGCGCACATCGCGCGCGCGCAGGCCGCGGCGGCCGCGCCCGCGCCGGCCCCCGCGAAGGAGGAAGGCTCGTCCCTTACCTTGCCTCCGGAAGGCCTGCGCCTGGAGGACGTGGAGAAGGACCTCGTCGTGCAGGCCCTCAAGCGCAGCGGCGGCAACCAGCAGAAGGCCGCGCAGTCGTTGGGCCTGTCGCGCGACGCCCTGCGCCGGCGCATGGAGAAATTCGGCCTTAAGGAAGCCATC
>JAQTNG010000125.1 GCA_028714015.1 Elusimicrobiota bacterium
GACCTCGATCGAGGACACGGCGCGCGTGGAGACCGAGAATTTGAAGGCGGCGCCCTCGGCCGCCGTGACGCGCGTCTTGCCGTTGATGAACTCCGCCGTGCCGTAGATCATCGTCACTTCGGTGTCGGACATGACCGGCGGCTTCGGCGACTCGGCGGTCGCGCGCACGCTCCCGTTCCAGCCGGCGAGTTCCATCGTGCCGTCGAGCTTGGTCACGCACAAGGTGCGCGTGCAGGGCTTGGGCCCGGCGCAGGCGGCGAGGAGAACGAGACCGGCGAGGAGTATGCGGCGCATCACCGCTATCTTAATACATTGTGCCGCTGGGGGCCACGCTTTCCGAATATGTCGGAAAGCCTTCCGCGCGGAGCGCGGAAGGCCGGCGAAGGTCGGTGACCTTCGAGTGGTAGAACAGGATGACCTTGCGGACGTAGGAGCGGGTCGCGGGGTAGAGCTTGAGCTTGGTCAGGAACTTGGGGCCCGCGTGGTAGGCGGCGATCACGCGCTGGACCACCCACATCGGCGCGTCGGTGTAGCGCACGCCTTTGAGATTGAAGATCTTCCACGCGGCCCTGAACAACACCTGGATGTAGGCGGCGCCGGCCTTCACGCCGGAGGCCGGCTCGTTGAGCTTGGACGCGGAGATGCCCACGCCCTCGGAGGTGACCGGCATGACCTGCATGAGGCCGCGGGCGCCGGACGGGGACACGGCCTTCGGGTCGAACTCGGACTCGGCGGCCATGATGGACTTCAGGAGGCGGGAATCGAGCTTGTAGATTTTCGCGTAGCGGAGGATCATCTCGTCCCAGCGATCGGTTTTGGAGGGGTTGGCGAGCATGATCTTGAAGGTGCGGCGATAGGCCGGGGTTTCGTTGGGGACCGGGACGACGAGCTGCTGATGGAGAGTGCTGATGGCGGGGCGGTGGTAAAGGACTTCGAGCCTCTTGTTCGGGGACCCCACCTGCTCGAAGGCCTGGGGAGCGGGTGCCACGACCCCGGCCGGCCGGGCTCTGGCGGCGTCGAACATCAAATTGAGGCTGCCGGGGGTGACGGGCCCCCCCGCGTAGGCGACCGCCATATGGGCCTCGCCCATGGCGTCCGGGCGGCGGGAACGGGGATCCTGGGCTTTGGCCGGAAGGACGGCCCAAAGGAGAGCCCATGCGGTCAGCGCGCTGGTCTGGCGAAGCGTTTTCTGGTCGATGATTAAGTATACCAGGCTCCGGCGGCGGCGCCTGGGCCTTCCGGTCCCCCTCGGGGGGGTCCAGAGGGGCTAAAGACGCGATATACACGGATTTGATACACTTTCTTCATGGACGGCAAGGTTTTGGTCATCGGCGGCACCGGTTTGGTGGGCAACGCCTTGCTGCGGGCCTGGACCGCCCAGGGCGCCCAGGTCTCGGCCGCCACCTATCATTGCCATGCCTCCGGGGGTTTTCTGCAGCTGGATATGCAGGACGCGGGGCGGGTCAAGGCCCTCCTGGCGTCCCACCGGCTCGGAGTGGTCGCCGTCCCCGCCGCCAACCCCTATGTGGACTATTGCGAGCTTCACCCGGAGGAGACCCGCCGGGTGAACGTGGACGGGACGCTGAACGTGGCCCGCGCCTGCCGCGAGCTCGGCGCCCGCATGATCTTTTACTCGTCCGACTACGTGTTCGACGGCGTCAAAGGGCACTATACAGAGGAAGACGCTCCGTGCCCCATCAACGAGTACGGGCGGCAGAAGGCGGAAACCGAGCGAGGCGTCCTCGACTGCGACCCCCGGAACCTGGTGATCCGCACGGCCGGCGCGTACGGCTGGCAGTGGGAGCCGAAGAACTTCGTCCTGCAGGTGAAGAAAAATCTGTCGGAAGGCAAGCCGATGCGCGTGGCGGACGGCGTGCGCTACAACCCGACCTATGTCGAGAACCTCGCGGAGATCACCACGGCGCTCGTCGCGGCCGGGGCGGGCGGGATTTTCCATGTGGTCGGAGCGGAGGAGATCGCGCGGGACGAGTTCGCCCGCCGCGCGGCCGGGGCGTTCGGCCTCGACGCCTCCCTGATCCGGACGGTGCCGGCCGCCGAGTTCAAGGCGCCCGCCGCGCGGCCGAAGCAGAGCAGCCTCATAACGGAAAAGCTCCGGCGCGCGGTGCCGAAAGCCCCCCCCGTCGGCGTCGCCGAGGGCCTGCGGAGCATGCTCGCGATGGAGCCTCACTGGCGGGCCTACGCCCGAACCCTTCCCGACCCCGCCGCGAAAGTCGCGCCGAAATAAACCCCCGATGGCTTATTCGTCGGGGATTTGCTAGAATTTTTTCCGTTGCGCCATCCTCGGAGGATTAAAAACCGCTCATGATCAACGTCTCTATGAAAGCCATGTTGGAAGCCGGCGTGCACTTCGGTCATCAGACCCGCCGCTGGAATCCTAAGATGTCCCGCTTCATCTTCGGCGAGCGCAACGCCATCCACATCATCGACCTCCAGAAGACGGCCAAGGAGATCAAGAAGGTCGCGCAATGGGTCTCCGACCAGGCCGCGGCCAACAAGAAATTCCTCTTCGTCGGCACGAAGAAGCAGGCCCAGGACATCCTCCGCGCCGAAGCCGAGCGCTGCGGCGCGTCCTACGTCTGCGAGAAGTGGCTCGGCGGCACGCTGACCAACTTCGCGACCTTGCGCAAGTCCGTCAAGCGCCTCGAGGAAATCGAGAAGTGGCAGACCGAAGGCATCTTCGCGGTTCTTCCCAAGAAGGAAGTCTCCCGCCTCAACAAGGAGATGGCGAAGCTCACGCGCAACCTCTCCGGCCTGCGCGGCCTGAGCACGCTGCCCGACATCGTGTTCGTCGTCGACCCGGTGGAAGAGGATCTCTCGGTGCAGGAAGCCCGCAAGCTGGGCATTCCGATCGTCGCCGTCTGCGACACCGACTGCGACCCGGACCTGATCGATCACCCGATCCCGGGCAATGACGACGCCGCTCGGTCGATCAAGCTTTTCTGCCAGCTCGTCGCCGACGCCATCCTCGAAGGGAAGGGCATCCTCGATGCGGCGAAGAACGCCGAGTCCGTCGCCGCCGCCGAGGCTGAGATGCTCGCCGCCGCCGCCGCCGAGACCGCCGCGGGCGTTCAGACCGCGGACGTGGTGTACGCGGCCGAAGAGACGACCACCCAGGAGGCCTAGTTTGATGCCCACCGTCGATTCCACCCAGCGGATCAAGGACCTGCGCGAGAAGACCGGCGCGGGCATGATGGACTGCAAGCGCGCCTTGGACGAGGCGAAGGGCGACTATAACGAAGCCCTGACGCTGCTGCGCAAAAAGGGCATGGCCGACGCGGCCAAGAAGTCCGCCCGCACGACCAAGGAAGGCGCGGTGGCTTTTAAAATAGACGGTAAATCGGGCGCGATCATAGAGATCAACTCCGAGACCGACTTCGTCGCGAAGGGCTCGGATTTCCAGGCGATGGTGAAGACCGTCGTCGAGAAGGCCGCGGCCGGACAGCTCGCGAGCCTCGAGGCCGCCAATGAGGAGCTCGTGAAGCCCCTCGTCGGCAAGCTCGGCGAGAACATGAACCTGCGCCGCTTCGACCGCTTCGAGCTCAAGGGCCCCGGCCTCATCGCCGGCTACGCCCACCAGACCGACATGGCCGTGCCCGCGAAGAAGGGCGCGCTCATCGAGATCTCGACCGCCAGCGAGGACGCCGCGAAGTCCCCCGAGTTGGCCGCGCTCGCCAAGGAGCTGTTGCTCCAGATCGTCGGCTTCTCCCCCAAGTATTTGAACCGCTCCGAGGTCCCCGCCGCGGACATCGAGAAGGAGAAGGAGATCCACACCGAGATCCTGCGCAAAGAGGGCAAGCCCGAGGCGTCGATCCCCAAGATCATCGAGGGCAAGATCAACAAGCTTTTCTACCAGCAGTGGTGCCTGCTCGACCAGATCTCGGTGCGCGACAACAAGACCCCCGTCTCCGAGTTCGTGAAGGCCGCCGGCGTCAAGCTCGGCGGGCCGGTCACGGTGACGCGTTTCGTTCGCTACCAGCTGGGCGAGTAACCCCTCGAGGATGCCCTCGACCAAGAAGTACAAGCGAGTCCTTCTCAAGCTCTCCGGCGAGTCGCTGTGCGGCGAGAGCTCCCACGGCATTAAGCCCGACGCGCTCTCTTCCATCGGTTCCGAAATCAAGCTCGCCCACGCGCAAGGCCTGCAGATCGGAATCGTCGTCGGCGGCGGCAACATCTGGCGCGGCGAGCAGGACCGCGGCGAGGCCATCAGCCGGGTCACCGCCGACTACATGGGCATGCTCGCGACCTTGATGAACGCGATGGCCCTGCAGGACGCGCTCGAGAAGGTCGGCGTGCCGACCCGCGTGCAGAGCGCCGTCGAGATCAACAAGCTCTCCGAGCCCTACATCCGCCGCCGGGCGATCCGCCACCTCGAGAAGGGGCGCGTCGTGATCTTCGCCGGCGGCACGGGCAACCCCTATTTCACGACGGACACCGCCGCCGCGCTGCGCGCCGTCGAGATCGAGGCCGAGGTCGTGCTGAAGGCCACGAAGGTCGACGGCGTCTACACCGCCGACCCGAAGAAGGACAAGACCGCCAAGAAGTTCGAACGGCTCACCTTCATGGACAGCATCAGGCAGCGCCTCAAGGTCATGGACACCACGGCCCTGACGCTGTGCATGGAAAACCAGATGCCCGTCGTCGTTTTCGACCTGGCGGTGAAGGGCAACATCGCCCGCGCCGTCGCCGGCCAGAAGGTCGGCACACTCATCACCACGGAGTAAGATATGGCCACCGAAGCCGCCGCCGCCGTGCTCACGCAGATGGAAGCCGCGATGAAGGACCGCCTCGCCCGCATGCACAAGGAGATGTCCGTCATGCGCACCGGCCGCGCCAACCCGATGATGCTCGAGTCGGTGAAGGTCGAGGCCTACGGGTCCCTCGTCCCCCTCAAGCAGGTCGCCGCGGTCTCCGTGCCCGAGGCCCGCACGCTCGAGATCCGGCCCTGGGATCCTTCTACGCTTCAAGATATCGAAAAGGCCCTCCAGAAAGCCGACATCGGAGCCATGCCGCAGAACGACGGCAAGATGATCCGCATCAGCCTGCCGATGATGACCGAGGATCGCCGTAAGGACCTCGTGAAGCTCGTCAAGAAGCTCGGCGAGGAGTTCAAGGGCGGCGTGCGGACCGACCGCCAGGACGGCCTCAACAAGATCAAGAAGTCCTTTCAGTCCAAGGAGATCACCGAAGACGATCTCCGCGCCCTCGAGCAGAAAGTCCAGAAGCTCACCGACTCCTTCACGAAGCAGATCGACGACTCGATCGTCATGAAAGAGAAGGAAATCACGACGATCTAGGGCCGCATGGCACTGGATCCCGCGAAGCTCCCCCGCCACGTCGCCGTCATCATGGACGGCAACGGCCGCTGGGCGGCGAAGAGGGGCCTGCCGCGGGTCGCGGGACACAAAGCCGGCGTGGACTCCGTGCGCGCGATCGTCCGCGCCGCGGGCGAGCTCGGCATCGAGACGTTGACCCTCTATTCTTTCTCGACGGAGAATTGGCTTCGTCCCGCTGAAGAGGTGGGCGAACTCATGAAGCTCCTGTCCTGGGCTCTCAACAAAGAAACGCTCGAGCTCGACAAGAACAACGTGCGGCTTTCCGCGATCGGCCGCCTCGAGGCTCTTCCCGCCGTGGTGCGCCGCGAACTCGAAGGCGCGATCGTCCGGCTCCAGCATAACACGGGCCTGAACCTCGTACTCGCGCTGAACTACGGCGGCCGCCAGGAAATCATCGACGCGGCGAACAAGGCGCTCGCCGCCGGCGCCAAATCCCTCGACGAGGAGACGATCGCCGGGAACCTCTACACCGCGGACCTGCCCGAGCTCGACCTGATGATACGCACGTCCGGCGAGATGCGCATCTCCAACTTCCTCCTCTGGCAGGCGGCCTACGCCGAGATTCACGTGACGCCCGTGCTGTGGCCCGACTTCCGCAAGGAGCACCTCGTCGCCGCCCTCGAGGACTTCCAAAAGCGCGACCGCCGCTTCGGCGGGCTATCGGCCAAGCCCTAGTCTCCCTCGGGATTTTGTAGAATCTTTAAATGCTTCTTCCGCGCGTCCTGACGGCCCTCGTCGGGATTCCTCTGATGCTGTACCTCGTGCACGCCGGCGGCGTGGCCTACGGGCTTCTCGTCGTCGCGATCTCGACGCTGTGCTGCTATGAGTACGCCCTCATGCTGCGCCTCGGCGGACGCCCGATCCAGTTCGTCCCGACGGTGGCGCTCGGCGCGGCCTTGGCCGCGTGCGCCGCGCTCGGCGGCCCCCTTCCCCTCGCGCTCGCCGGAGGCACGGCGCTGATCGTGCTCTTCGAGCTGTTCTCCCCCGTTCACTCCCTGGACCGCGTCGCCCTGACCTTGTTCGGAGCGCTGTTCGCGGGCTGGATGCCCGCCCACCTCGCTTTGATCCGGGACCTCCGCCCGCACGGCGAGGCCCTCGCGTTCCTGACCTTCGCCGCGGTCTGGACCATGGACACCGCCGCCTACGCCGCGGGCCGCGGCTTCGGCCGGCATTCGCTGGCGCCCGTGCTGTCGCCCAAGAAGACCTGGGAAGGGGCGGTCGCGGGCTTCATCGCCGCCGTCGGCGTCAGCCTCCTCTTCCAGAAATTCATGCTCCACGACGCGGCGACGCCCCTGCAGGCCGTCGTGATCGGCGTGATCATCGGCACGATGGGCCAGCTCTCCGACATCGCCAAATCCATCGTCAAGCGCGACGTGGGCGTGAAGGACTCCGGCGCGCTGCTGCCGGGTCACGGCGGCGTCTTCGACCGGTTCGATTCCTACATCCTCTGCGCCCCCGCGGTCTATTACGCGCTGACCCTCAAATGAAACGAGTCGCGATCCTCGGCTCCACCGGCTCGATCGGCGTCAACGCGCTGAACGTGATCCGCGAGATGCCCGACCTCCTGTCCGTTTTCGGCCTGGCCGCGCACTCGAATTCCGCGCTCGTCGCCGAGCAGGCGCGTGAGTTCAACGCCGTCGCCGTCTCGATGTTCGACGCCGCGGCGGGCGCCGACCTCAAGGCCCGGCTCAACGGACGCGCGAAGCACCTGGCTCCGGGCGTCGAGGGGCTGTGCGACATGGTCTCGCATCCCGACGTCGACGTGGTGCTGACCTCCGTCGTCGGCGGCGTCGGCTTCGCCCCGCTGCTCGCCGCGATCCGGGCCGGGAAGATCATCGCGCTGGCGAACAAGGAGCCGATGGTCATGGCCGGCGCGCAGTTCATGCGCGAGGCCGAGCGCTGGAACGCGAAGATCGTGCCCGTGGACTCCGAGCCGTCCGCGATCTTCCAGTGCGTCCAGGGCCTGAACCCCGACCCGCGCGCGGCCGCTCCGCTCAAGACGATCCGCCGCGTGATCCTGACCGCCTCCGGCGGCGCCTTCGCCAAATACAAGGGCGATCTGGCGGACGTGACTCCGGCCATGGCGCTCAATCACCCGACCTGGAAGATGGGCAAGAAGATCACGATCGACTGCGCGACCTTGATGAACAAGGGGTTCGAGATGATCGAGATCATGAACCTGTTCGGCCTGCGCCGCGACCAGGTCGAGATCGTGATTCATCCCCAGTCGATCTTCCACTCCGGCGTGGAGTTCTCCGACGGGTCGGTGCTGGCCCAGATGGGCGTGCCCGACATGAAGCTCCCGATTCAATACGGCATGACTTATCCCGAGCGCGGCGGCCGCGTGGTCGAGCCTCTCGACCTGATCAAGGCCGGCACGCTCGAGTTCCGCGCCCCCGATTTCTCCCGCTTCCCGTGCCTGGCGCTCGCGCGCGAGGCCGCGCTCAAGGGTGGCGGCATGCCGGCCGTGCTCAACGCCGCCGACGAGATCGCCGTGGAGGCGTTTCTCGCGGGGCGGATCAAATTCACCGACATACCGCGAGTCATCGCGGATACCATGGCGGAGTACACCCCGAGCGGAGGCCTTCCGGGCTTCCAAGAAGTCGTCGAAGTCGATGCCTGGGCGAGAGCCAAGGCCGAGGAGTCCTGCAAATGAACGCCGTCTGGAACATCCTGCACACCGTCGGAGCCAACGCTTTCGCGCTCGGCCTCGTGATCGTCCTGCACGAGTCCGGCCACTTCTTCATGTGCCGCCGACTCGGCGTGCGCGTCGAGAAGTTCGCCTTCGGCTTCGGCCCTGAGCTCATCGGATTTACGGACAAGGTCGGCACGCGCTTCTCCCTTTGCGCGATCCCCTTCGGCGGCTTCGTCAAGCCCGCCGGCGAGGATCCCACCGCCGACAATGCCGCGGCGGCGAAGAAGGACGAGTACTTCGGCCAGGCCTGGAACCGCCGCCTGCTCATCGTGTACGCGGGCCCGGCGATGAACTACGTCCTCGCGTTCGCGCTGTACACCGGCCTGATCTGGGGCAAGGGCATGCCAGTGGCCTCGACCGAGCCCGTCATCGGCAACATGATGATCGGCTTCCCGGCGGACAAGGCCGGCATCGCGGTCGGCGACAAGATCACGGCCTTCGGCGGCCGCGCCCTCACGGGCTGGGAGGACCTCGCGAGCTCGATCCACCGTTCCGCCGAGAAGGAGATCGTTTTGTCCGTCGAGCGCGAAGGCAAGAAGCTCGAGATCAAGGTCGTCCCGAAAAAGGACGAGACCGGCGAGCGCGGCGTGATCGGCATCATGCCCAAGGCCGAGTACAAGCCGGTCGGCCCGCTGGGCGCGGGCCGCGAAGCCCTGCGCCTGTGCTGGACGCAGAGCAAGCAGACGGTGACGACCATCGCGGGCAAGCTTTGGAAGCACGAGCGCCCCGACCTGGCCGGCCCCGTCGGCATCTTCCAGATGGTCTCGCGCGCCTCGCGCGCGGGCTGGGAGGAGTTCGTCTTTCTGATCGGCTTCATCTCGGTGGCCATCGGCTTCTTCAACCTTCTCCCGCTCCCCCTTCTCGACGGAGGCCACGCCATGTTCTACTGGTGGGAAGGCCTGCGCGGCCGCCGCGCTTCGAACGAGGCCATGGAGCGGGCCAACACGGTCGGCATCGCCTTCCTGATGTCCTTGCTCGTCTTCGCGACCTACAACGACGTCCTGCGCATCCGCACCGAACGCTCCATCAAAGCCGCCAAAGCCGTCGAGCTGAAAAAATAGGATAGGTGTCAGGCCTAACAATTCGACGATTACTTCTGAAAATGAATTCGTCGAATTGTTAGGCCTGACACTCCAACCAACATGAAACTATCGAAATATCTCCTCCCCACGCTGCGCGAAGCCCCCTCGGACGCCGATAACGTGTCGGCGCAGCTGATGCAGCGCGCGGGCATGATCCGCAAGGTCGCCTCGGGCATCTACGACTGGCTGCCGCTCGGCCTGCGCGTGCTGCGCAAGGTGGAGAAGATCGTGCGCGCGGAGATGGACGGGATCGGCGGGATGGAAGTCTCGCTGCCGGTGATCCAGCCGAAGGGGCTGTGGGTCGAAACGGGCCGCTGGCCCGTGTACGGCAAGGAGCTCCTGCGGCTCAAGGACCGCAAGGACGCCGAGTTCTGCTTCGCCCCGACGGCGGAGGAGGTCGTCACCGACCTCGTGCGCCGCGAGGTCCGCTCCTGGCGCCAGCTGCCGACGATGCTCTATCAGATCGGGCTCAAGTTCCGCGACGAGATCCGCCCGCGCTTCGGCGTGATGCGCGCGCGCG